>JBCDIO010000437.1:0-4357 GCA_038748815.1 Bacteroidota bacterium | reverse complement strand
CTTCTAGCATAGCTTTCCGGCGATCACCAAAACCTGGGGCTTTAACGGCAACCACTTTCAGTTGAGCGCGTAGACGGTTAACAACCAATACCCCTAGTGCTTGGCTTTCTACATCTTCCGCGATGATCAAAAGCGGACGATTAGCGGCTACACTTTTTTCCAATAGAGGAACGATATCCTGCATGTTGGAAATCTTCTTGTCGTGGATAAGAATGTATGGGTGTTCGTACTCGGTCACCATATCATCAGCGTTGGTAACAAAGTACGGAGAAAGGTATCCGCGATCGAATTGCATACCGATCACTTCGTCAACATAGGTATCCGTTCCTTTGGCTTCTTCCACGGTAATAACACCGTCTTTAGAAACGCGCTTCATCGCGTCCGCGATCAAGGTTCCGATCTCTTCGTCATTATTCGCAGAAATCGCACCTACTTGTTGTACTTTTTCAAAGTCGTCTCCAATTACCTCAGACTGGCTCTGTAGATTTTCAACTACCTTAGCAACTGCTTTATCGATCCCGCGCTTAAGGTCCATTGGATTAGCTCCGGCCACTACGTTTTTCAAACCGGCGGTGATCATTGCTTGGGCAAGTACGGTAGCTGTCGTGGTACCATCACCTGCAATATCTGCGGTTTTAGAAGCCACTTCTTTTACCATCTGTGCACCCATGTTTTCAACTGGATCTTCCAGTTCTACTTCTTTGGCAACGGTTACACCATCCTTGGTGATTTGAGGGGCACCAAATGCTTTTTGGATAACCACATTCCGACCGCGTGGTCCAAGGGTTACTTTAACTGCATTGGCTAGCGCATCGACTCCTGCTTTGAGTTTGTCGCGCGCATCTGTATTAAAGCTAATTTCTTTAGCCATAGCTAATAGTCGTTTTTAGATTGTTGTTGTAAGAATGAATTAGAGAGTTAGAAGCTGCGTCCTTACAGAATGACCAAGATATCATCTTCGCGCATGATCAGGTAATTTTCTCCTTCGTACTCGAGCTCTTGACCCGCGTACTTTCCGTAAAGAACAATGTCGCCAGGGGCTACGGTCATGAGGTTACCGTCTTTGCCCGGGCCTACGGAAATCACTTCTCCCCGTTGGGGCTTCTCTTTGGCGGTATCTGGAATGATGATCCCACCTTTGGTTTTTTCTTCAGCCTGTGCAGGTTTAACTACTACTCTGTCGTTAATTGGCTTCATGAAATAAAACGTTTTTATAATTAACCAGGTAATAATGAATGTGTGTACGCCACAAGAACAGGTAGCTATTGCTTTGGTTCTTGTTTTGTTTTATTCACCCTTCCCTTATCATATGTTGTGCCAAATCCGAAAAAATGACAGATCGTCAGTTTTGAACGTTTCCGTTGGGAAGGTGCAAAAATGGCATTGCCAGATTGACGGGTGATTATACCAAAAAGCCCCTTGGCTTTGGGCCAAGGGGCTTTCATGCATCGAGTTGATGACTAGCCATTTGGAGGGGGAGGAAGCGTTACTTGTGTAGCTTCTCCGCCTGCGTTTACCAAAATCGCCGTGATGATACAAAGAACGAATAGGGCAATGGCCAAGTACCAAGTTATTTTTTCAATAAAGTCAGCAGAACGGGCAGCACCAAACATTTGGTTGGCTGCAGAGCCACCGAATGTAGAATCAACACCACCACCTTTGGGGTTCTGAATAAGGACCGCTCCCATCAATAACACGCTGATAAGCGCGATCAAAACCGTCATCGTCGTCAACATATATCTACTGTTTTTTCAGATTCTTTATTTTCTCGGCAAAGAAACTACTTTTTTCGGGAAATATCAAACCTAGGCGTTCGTACATCCGAATCGCTTTTTCGCGATGTCCTTGTTTCTCAAGAATCATCGCCAGTGTTTCCGAAGCTAGATCATGATTTTCACGTAAACTCCGTTGGGCTAACGTTTCCGCCCGGTTTCCCTTTTTGGGTTGCTTTCTCTTCTTGGTTTTAACGGGTTTAGGGCGGCTAGATTCCATGATAGAATCCAAGCGCAAATTGGTTTGGGGTGACTGAAATTGCTTCACCCAACTACTAAAGGAAGACTTAGGAGCTGGAGACGGCGTACCGGTATTTGTTTCTACATTCATTTCAGCGGATTGTTTTACGGTTGGTTTTGGGGCAGCCAAGATCTTATCTATAGGCTCCTCATGGATGAACTGCGGGGTAAGACTGTCGGGGGCAGAAGGGAGCGTGCTTGCTATTTGATGAATGGAGAACCTACTTAATAAGCTGCCAAACCCAAATAATAGGTCAAATAGTCTTTGCGAAGGAGACCAGGGAGCCGGGCTGTGAGGTAGGTTTGTTTCTTGCATACGCATCAATTCTGTCGGTATTTCGTCTTCGGAGGCACTAGGTGGAGAAGGAATCTGAGTATCCTTTGGCTCCTCTATTCCAACCCGGGGCACTTCATTCTGGTTCTCAAAGGAAGCTGGTTTCATAGGCTCAACCGGTTCCGGTTCGGTACTAAAGTCCAAGATCGGGGCTGGAGATTTAGGAACATCCGGATCGAAGTTCAAAGCAGAGGATTGTGATTCCGCGCTCAGAGTGACATCCTGTAATGGCTCTTCGAAGGCTTCCAGGTCTCGTAGTTCCAGAAAGTCTTCTTCTAAAGTGAAAGGTTCGTCCTGTATCTCGAGTTGGCGAAGTTCTTTTAGCTGTGTGTAGAGGTGCTTTCGATCGGGGCTTAAGGCCGCCGCGGCATTCAGGTTTTTATCAAATTCTGCGTGACCATCCAATAAACTCTTTTGCAGGAGCAGGTAACGCAAGTTCTGCGCATACGGGTACTGCAGGACCAAGCTCTTTAGTTCCTGATAGCTAATCTGGTGTAAACGTGCAGGTTCTTTGATATATTCGTAAAAATTCTCGGCATTCATAATTGATCCCTGATCGCTATATTCAGTGGTATGTTGTAATATATCAAAAGACTACACTTCCAACAATTATTGATCCGACTAATTCTTAGAAAGTGATAAATCAGTCTATTAAATGAAGGGTATGTCGGTTACCAACCGATTGGCTTAACGACTCATCTCCTGCGTTTTGTTTATTAAGCAGAAATACTTCTTAAGAAATCTAGCAATTTCTGGATGGCTATCCCTCGATGGCTAATCTTATTTTTTTCTTCGTCACTCATTTCGGCGAAAGTGATCGAATAACCGTTTGGCTGGAAAATAGGATCATAGCCAAAGCCTCCAGTTCCGCTACGACTGGTTCGAATGGTGCCTTCAACAATGCCTTCAAAGGTATGCATAGTTCCGTTTAGGTAGAGTGCAACAACTGTTTTAAAGCGGGCCGAACGATCCGTTTTATTCTGTAGTTCGCCAAGCACTTTATCTATATTTTGTTGGGGGTCGCGCTGGGGACCAGCGTAGCGGGCTGAATAAACCCCTGGCCTGCCTTCTAGTGCTTTAATTTCGAGCCCGGTATCTTCCGAAAAGCAATCCTTACCGAAGTGATCTACCACATATTCTGCTTTTTGTAAAGCGTTGCCTTCGATAGTGGGTCTAGTTTCGGGGATATCTACCAGGCAGCCAATATCTGCCAGGCTAAGAATGCGTAGTTCTGCCGGGAGCATTTTTTGTACTTCCCGGATCTTATTCTGATTACTGGTAGCAAAAACGATCTCCATGGTTATTTGTTAATAAGAAGGTTCCATCTGAGAACCGATTAGGATTGTAAAAATAGGGCTTGTAATGCTCGCCAAAGCTTCTTTTTGTCTTCTTGGGAATTAGATATAACGGATAATTCTGGTGCGAATAGGAACTCTAAATCGGATATCTTCCGAGCCTGATAATGGGGAATCTGAAATTGTAGGCCCAGCTGCTTAGGGCTCGCACCGAAAACTAGAACGGTTTTTAAAACAGATCGATCCGGGACATGATTAAAGCTAATTTGCTCTGTTGCAACAATCGGTAAGGACCAAGTATCCTGCTCTTGCTCCAATTTTATGGCTTGCAATATTTTAGGCAAGAAGCTCGGATCTACCGGATCCCCCTCTTCCGCATTTTGCAGAATGACTAAAATACCTCGTTGCCCTCGGCCAGATCGTCTTTTTAGTAAGTCATCGGGCTGTAAAAATGAAAATAATTGGGATTGGTTGAAGATTGTGTTCAAAATTTAATTCTGCAATTTAAAGTTGAGGCCGAATTTATTAGAATAATATTCGGCGAAAAGGTTGAATGCTAGAATTTATGCATAAAATTAGTTAATTTTGAGAAAAATGCTGTGACATGAAGTACGAGATAGCCATAACCAAAACCGAACAATCAACCCTTTCTCAAGTTGATTTCGATAATATTCCATTCGGACGCGTGTTTTCCGATCACATGTTTATTGTGGACT
>JBCDIO010000436.1:0-4364 GCA_038748815.1 Bacteroidota bacterium | reverse complement strand
CGGATATCGCTAAAAATGCTTGTTCGGGAGATTGGCTTATCTATTTGCAAGCGGATGAGGTGATTCACGAACAATACCTCGATCATATTGTAGAGCAATGCCAGTTCTACCTAAACGACGAAGAGGTAGAAGGCTTCCTCTTTCACTACCTGCATTTCTTTGGGGATTATCAGCATTACAATGATCACCACGGTTGGTACCCCAAAGAAATTCGGATTGTTCGTAATGATCCGGATATCCATTCTTACATTTCTGCTCAGTCTTTTCGCCGAATACCCAACTTTGATGGGAAAAATTATCGGCAGAAGGAAGGTACCTATAAGCTAAAAGTTCGCCAATTGGATGCCTATGTTTACCACTATGGCTGGGTACGTCCTCCTCGCTTAATGCAGAAGAAATCCAAGTCGCTCGACACGATTCACAAAGGTGCAGAAAAGGCGAATGCGATGTATGAGAAACGAGCAGCGGGTTATGATTATGGGAATATGAACTGGTATAAAGACTTTCAAGGAACTCATCCAAAGGTTATGAAAGATTGGATAGCCCAGTTTGATTGGGCGGATGAGTTACACTTCGAGAAGGCGCATCAAGTAAGCCGTCCTCTGATGAAGCACGAAAAGCCAAAGTATCGGCGGATCACTTGGATTGAACAAAACCTATTTGGTGGCAGACAATTGTTTGCCTATTCTAACTGGAAATTGCTTCGCTAGAGGATAGCTGACGAAATGAATACAGCAAATAAGGCATTTTGTAGCCTGAATCGAATCGCTCAAATCGAAAACGACTGACCTTCCGCATGGGAACAAAAACGTACTTTGCCAGCGACTTTCACTTAGGGGTAGACGCCCGGTATCCTAGTCGTGAACGGGAGCAACAGATCGTTCGATGGTTACAGCAGATTGCTGACGATGCCGCCGCCATCTATTTGGTGGGAGACATCTTTGAGTTTTGGTTTGAATACCGTGCGGTTGTTCCAAAGGGGTACGTTCGGTTGCTAGGCACTTTAGCTGAATTACGGGATCAAGGATTGCCCATCTTCTATTTTACGGGGAATCACGACCTTTGGATGTTCCAATATTTTGAAGAAGAATTGGGCATACCTACCTATCGAGCACCCATTCAACGAGAAATTGGCGGAAAACAGTTTTATATCGGCCACGGCGATGGTTTAGGGCCCGGCGATTATGGATATAAAATGCTTAAGAAGGTTTTTACCAATCCAACTTGCCAATGGCTTTTCGCTCGTCTACATCCAAATCTAGGAGTGGGGATGGCTAATTATTGGTCACAACGTTCCCGCGATTCGCATAACGATTACGAAAACTTCTTAGGAGCTGAAGGAGAGTGGCTTATTCAATATTCAAATGAATACCTGGATCATACCCCGATTGATTACTTTGTTTTTGGTCATCGTCATTTACCGATTGACTTCACGCTAAAAAACGGGCAAAGTCGTTATATCAATCTAGGTGAGTGGATGTATAATAATTCTTATGGAGTATTTGACGGTCGAGATCTACAACTTCACTTCTTTGAAAATGAGCAAGGGCGCATTTTCCCGATCCATGATTAGATTTATTTTCATCTTCTTGGTGATGAATATCGGAACGGTTCAGGCACAGGTCGAACCAGCCCCGCTAGCCAGCAGTATCGAAATCCTAGAGATGGATCGACTTGGCCAACTCTACTTGGTGAATGACAAACAAGAAGTGCTAAAGTACAGTCGCAATGGGCAGTTACTCGCTCGATACTCTAATTTTCAACTGGGTGCTGTGGGAACATTGGATGCCTCCAATCCCTTCGCCATTCTGGTATATTATCCCAACTTTCAAAAGGCTATTATTCTTAATCGGAACTTGACGGAAGTAAGCTTATTTGATCTACAGGAGTTTGGTTTTTGGGAAGTACCCACGGTAGCACTTGCGAGCGATAATAATATCTGGCTGGTTGATCCCCTGGATAATATTCTAATCAAGGTCGATGCGCAGGGTAACCGGATCGTTCAAAGTGCAAATATTCTGCAACAAACCGGCCTAAGTCCGGGTATTTTGCGCATTCGGGAAGCGGAGCAATCGGTTTGGTTGAGCACGGATCAGCACTTTCTCTGGCAGTATGATGTTTTTGGTCAATGGGTACAAAAGTTACCTTTTACATGTTCAAGTCCCGCTGTGCAAATTTTACGAGACCGCTTTTTCTTTCTGGAAGAAGGGGAGCCCTACGTTTTTAGAAGCGGGGCCCTGGAGGCGAATCCTCTAACGGGGGTACAACAAGAGGGGGTATTTTCGACCTTCCTGGTCCGTGAAACGGAAGCGATCATTCTGGCCGAGGGAGAGGTGTGGGTTTACTCCTTTGGGAAGGAGAAAGAGTAGTCTAATACCGACCCGAATCGTTGTTCTATGCCAACCAGTCCTTGCAATCCACCGGTATGTACCAAGACAACTTTACTTCCTGCTGGAAAATGTCCTTGATCCAATAAGGATCTGAAAGCTACCCACATTTTTCCCGTATAGATTGGGTCTAAGGGAATTCCATGCGCTCGGTAGAAGTCATTTAATTGGCGACAAAGTTCCTCGGTAATTCTGGCGTAGCCACCAAAATGGAAATTCGTATGTATCTGCCAAGGAGCCTTGGTGTTTGGTGCTAAGACCTCAATTTCTCGTTGTAAAAAATGGCCCTTTAAAGCAGAAACGACTTCTAGTTTAACCGATCTGGGAAGATTAGAGAGTACTCCGGCAGCAGTTCCTCCCGTTCCAGCACTAAGCATGATATGGGTTGTAGAGGGCTCTTTTTTGAGAATTTCCTCGGCTAATTCGCCGGCTCCTTTTAGGGCCGCCGTATTTGTTCCTCCTTCTGGGAGAAGGAGAAAGTCAGGGTACTGATCCTGTAGCTTTTTTTGTAGTTCAGGATCAGTTTTTGTCCGATAGGCACTTCGGGACCAGTATTGCAATTTCATCCCTTGTCTATGGCAATACTGTATACTTTGGTTTCGTGGGTCTTCCTCCCCCCGCACTACCCCTACCGATGACCAGCCAAGTAGCCTGGCGGCGGCTGCGGTGGCCACTAAATGATTAGAGTAGGCCCCTCCGAAAGTTAATAGTCCTTTGGTTTGGGGAGGAGCTTGTAAAAGGTTGTATTTCAATTTACGCCACTTGTTTCCGGAGATGGTTGGGTGAAGTAGATCATCTCGTTTGATCCAGCATTGAACCTGTTGGTCAGCCAGCCAGGGAGTAACGATCGGCTGGAGCGGCGAGCGTTCGATGGTAGAAGCGGCGAATGGATGCATAGGTGGCAAGCGTTCCGGTTTTCTGCCCAAGCGTTAGGAATAGAAAGAATGTTAAAGTTATTCCAATCCTAATAATTTCTTATCTAGCTAGAGAAGAAGATTAAATAGGAAGGCTAAGAGAGTGTCAGTGACTCAGGACTAAAAGGGAATCCTATGGTAAGGTGATTCTTACTTTTATCGAAAGGACGAAGGCAAAAAAAGTAGAATATTTTAGGAGAGATATACGTCTACGACCCCAAGCACTAGGGGTCGTAGACGTAAAGGGATCGCGCACTTTCGCCGGTATGGCTAGGCGCTTTTTTCTGTTACGGACGAGCCGGAACGCCAAAGACCTGGTTGAGGGTCAGTTCGGTAACTGGACCTAAGGTCTTAAGATATTCCATATCCACGCTCTCCTTACTTCCAAGTACTAAGAACGTATAATTTCTTCCTTTTACTTGTTCCTGCTGGAATTTAATCAATTCTTCGGGTGTAACCTTCTGCATGTGCGCATACATATCTTTCCGCAAGTCATAATCAAATCCACGGCGTTGTACAGACTTGTAATTCCAGTAAACGCCAGACTTAGTAATCCGGTCCGTTTCGATCTTTTTTAGAATAGAATTCCGGGCATTGTCGATCTGCTCCTCCGATACCGGCATATTCTCAATGATCTCCTGCATCGCTGGAATAGCATCGGGTAGCTTATCCACCTGGGTACCTACGTAGGCTTGTAGATAGTGCGGCTTATCAGCCTTAGTGGGGGCACTGTAGTATGCGTAGCTGGAGTATGCCAATGCTTTAGATTCACGGATTTCCTGAAAGACAATCGAAGAAAGTCCAAAGCCAAAATAGTTATTGTAAAGCTCGGCCATAAGGTACTCTGACAGATTAAACTCTTCAGAACCTTTTGAGAGCATTAGTACCTCAGCTTGTACCATTGGGAAGTCAACGAAGATTACCGAATTTTCCGTCTGATCTAACATCGGATATTGCTTCTCTTCGGGCAGGGTATTCATTGCTTCCGGTGTGGAGTGATTTTCATTTAGTACTTCGGCTACCGATTCCATAGAACGGGGCCCATAGTAAAAAATGTTATGCT
>JBCDIO010000435.1:0-4367 GCA_038748815.1 Bacteroidota bacterium | reverse complement strand
CATAGGGAGTAAACTGATTGATGTAGCGACAATTGAAGTCTACCCGCTGCAAAATAGCCCGCCGTACCTCATCTTCAAACTGTTCATGTTGAAGTAAATACGCCGTTTCGTGGGGAAGAAGCGTATTCGTGAAATCCGTAAAGGCTTGCAGCTTATTCCGCATACCATTTCATTAAAGAACTACCCCTCCATCTACGCTAAAGGTTGCTCCAGTGATAAAGGCAGCTTCGTCGGAAGCTAAAAATAAATACAGATTGGCTACCTCTTCGGGCTTACCCAAGCGGCCAAGAGGGGTCTTTGCGCGGATACCATCTAAAATCTCGCTTGGAATGGTATCCATCATTTCGGTATGGATAAAACCGGGGGCAATGGCGTTGACGGTGATGCCTTTACGGCCTAATTCTTTTGCCCAGGTCTTCGTCATACCGATCACCCCGGCTTTGGTGGCCACATAATTCGTCTGGCCAAAATTACCGTATAAACCAACTACGGAAGAGGCGTTCAAAATCCGTCCATATTTTTGTTCGGCCATGTATGGGTAAACGGCTTTGGTACAATAGAAAACACCATTTAAGTTGACGGCAATTACTTGATCCCATTGCTCGTCGGTAATCTTCTTGAGAGAGGCATCGCGGGTGATGCCGGCGTTGTTAACTAAAATATCAATGCGTTGAAAGGCCTTGGCAATATCGGCACAAGCTTCCTGAACGTCTATTCGCTTGGTGGTATTAACTTGCATGAAGGAGACGGCTTCGAAGCCAGCTTTCTTGAATTGGTCTACGGCAGCTTGGCCTCCCGCTGCATCAATATCCCAGATGATCACCCGGGCTCCTTCTTCTAAAAAACGTTGGGTAGTGGCCTTACCAATTCCTTTGGCTCCCCCGGTAATAATGGCCACTTTATCTTTTAAACGATCCATGTGTCGGCTTTATAAGAAACTATGATTACCCCCGAGTGTTCTTTTGATGGCACGGAGGTATGTGTTTAATGGTATTGAATACGACCTGGAAATGTGGGGTAGCAGTAAACTCCCTTCTTTTAAATTTGAATTGTGCTGGCTCTTGCTACCTTTGCAAAATGTAAGAGCTTCTGTTATAAAGGGCCCCTAACATCGTGTTCCGAATGTAATATTTCATTTGGCTAGCTAGCACCCATAGCGTTTAATATTTGGTATTGACTTAAAAGAATTGAGCTACTAGTAATGTACTCAAATATCTGTATAACAGCTGTATAGTGCCCAATTAAAAATACATTGACTAACTAAATCTGAATGTATAAAGATGCTTTTATCTGTACATTCGGAGAACCAAATTTTTTGACCGAAATAAATTCAAACGCATGAAACAAGTTTATATCGCTTCAGCTGTCCGTACGCCCATCGGAAGTTTTGGAGGTGTTTTTGCCGAAGTTTCAGCAACCCAACTGGGAGCTGCCGCCATCAAAGGTGCTTTGGATAAGGCCGGAGTGAGTCCAGATCAGATCCAGGAGGTTTTCATGGGGAACGTTGTTTCCGCTTACTTAGGGCAAGCTCCCGCTCGGCAAGCGGCTATGTTTGCCGGTATTCCCGATTCGGTGCCCGCCACCACCGTAAACAAAGTGTGTTCTTCCGGAGCAAAATCCTTAATGCTCGGTGCGCAGTCCATCATGCTAGGTCATAATGACCTGGTCATAGTTGGTGGGATGGAGAATATGTCTCGCATTCCTTACTATATGCCCAAGGCGCGCTATGGCCAAAAATATGGTCATGGGCAGCTAGTCGATGGCTTGGTCTTCGATGGCTTGACCGATGTGTATGATCAAAATCTAATGGGAGTATGTGCCGATAATACGGCGAAGAAATATGAAGTCAGCCGCGAGGAACAAGATGCCTACGCCATTCAGTCGTACCAACGTGCGGCCGCCACTACTGATTCGGGGAAATTCAAAGACGAGATTGTGCCGGTAATGGTGCCTCAACGTAAGGGGGACCCCATTGAAGTATCGGAAGATGAGGAATACAAGAAAGTGAAGTTTGAAAAGATTCCGAATTTACGAGCGGTCTTTTCTAAGGATGGCACCGTAACGGCCGCCAATGCATCTACTATTAATGATGGTGCTTCGGCAATGGTCTTGGTGAGTGAAGAACGCATGAAGGAATTGAACCTGACTCCGGTGGCTCGGGTAGTCTCTTTTGCCGATGCTGCGCACGAGCCAGCGTGGTTTACCACCGCACCAACTAAAGCCGCCCCGATTGCCCTGAAGCGGGCTGGATTGGCAGTTAAGGATATGGACTACTTTGAAGTGAACGAAGCTTTTTCGGTAGTCCCCTTAGTGTTCAATAAAGAATTAGACCTCGATAACGAGCGTGTCAATGTATTCGGTGGAGCCGTTTCCCTGGGTCACCCACTCGGTGCGTCGGGTGCACGCATTATCACCACCTTAAACAATGTACTACATCAGCACGGTGGCCGCTATGGACTCGCTGCTATCTGCAACGGAGGTGGTGGTGCTTCCAGTGTAATCATTGAAAAAGTCTAGGGAGCAAGAGTGTGAAAAGATGAATTTCTTATTTCATACTTAGAATTTCAATAATTCTCTAAACCTTTTTTTCAGAGTGCCGTTTAGCTGTTGATTCTTACGAAGAGAAACCAGAAAATGAAGCGGTAAAGAGGTAGGAATCTACAGGACGAGTGTCTTTTAAAGTTGGTTAATAACATTACTATATGGGGCTGCTTAGCAGCCCCATTTTTGTTTTTAGCACCACTTGCTCCTCTTATGTTCTGAAATAGAACTCCATAAGCACCATGTTCCCGTCCAAAACGATCACAGTACAATTGTAACCAACCTATCGGATGGAAATTTTAGGATGTATAATTTTACCACTCCGGTTGCCTATACTTTGCCTTGCTCCAGACAGCAGCCTTCCAAAGCGATCTATTGTTTGATAAACCGAAATACGTGTGGATGATTAGGGTCGTTTAGTACTAAAATGTAGTAGCCACTTGGTAAGCTGCTCGTATCAATTATCCGACTTGTATTTTGTTGGCTTAAAACGAACCGCCCATTAGCGTCGTAGATCTCCAGCGATTCGAAGGAGAGCCCAGGTGGAATCGTCAATTCTTCTACTACAATAGTTGGGTGTAAAGAATATGTCTGCTGGGGTTTAGGCTGGGTATTAAGCGTAGACAGACCGTAGCTGTACACCCGGCCAAAATCTTGGCTTCCATAATGGGCCTCGCCGATTAATAATCTATCTCCATTACCGCTAAGTCCAATTTTATGAGCCCACCGTGAGTAATAGTTGTCATGATCAATAATGCCAGAAAGATTCCAAGTTTCGCCATCCCAATCGTATGCGAGTACTCGTGGCGTATTACCAAGGTTAGAGCCGTAAGCCGGGGCAGCTATTAAAATTCTATTTCCAGAAAGACTAACTTCTACATCATGCCCACCGTAGGGATTGATGTTGATATCTTGCCCCATGGGTTCCCAAGAGCCATTCTGCCAAAGATAGTTTTGTACCAAGCCCACCATGAAATCTGGCCCTCCTTGGGCAGTACCAATCGTCAGTTGGTTGCCTTCCCTACTAAGCTCTACGGACGTTCCTAATTGGGCAACTTCCTGTTGCCCTTCAAATAGAGGAGACATAGGGATCCAGTCAATACCGTCCCATTCGTAGGTATACACTCTTCCTTGACTGTAAATATCTCCATCAAATAGATTAGCCGAAAATACGATCCGGTTTCCATCGGCGGAGATATCTACAGCGTGGCCAAATCCAGCATTAACTTGCTCTTCTTCGATCTGACTTCCTCGCTGTTGCCAACTAGTCCCATTCCATTGGTAAACTCTAATGACTCCGGGGTAATCGTGAAATTTAGTGGTATATCCATAGCTAGAACAAATTAAAAAATTACCATCCTCCGAAAGCTTCAGTTTATCAGCAAACTGTTCGTCGGTAGCTGGGCTTTCGGTGCTATCTATTAATAACCATTCTTCGTTGGTCCATTCGAAGGTGTAAAACCCTCGATGCAAAGAATAGATACCATCCTTGGCATAAGGAGCTACTAACCGATGACCATCCTCACTTAGGTCAAAACCAGTATGGTAATAGATTTCATTTAACATTCCGTCGATGGAAGGGGTTGTTGTTTCCCATTCAAATCCATTCCAATCGTAGGTTAGTAATCGTCCTTGAATACTTTGTTGCAAAATCCGATTGGAATGGACGACAAATCGAGACCCATCGACATTAATGGCAAAACTACCACCAATGTAATCGCCGTAGCCAGTTCCTGAAATAGGCTCTGCGATTTCTGTTTGAGCCCAGAGTAGTGAATTGCTTAGTAAGCATAACAGAAGTAGACATTTTCTCATTTTACGGAATT
>JBCDIO010000434.1:0-4374 GCA_038748815.1 Bacteroidota bacterium | reverse complement strand
CCGAAGCCTACGGTGGCTCGGGACTGGGCTACCAAGAGTACATTACCATTATCGAAGAAACGGCCAAAGTCTGTGGCTCCGTTGGACTTTCCCTGGCCGCCCACAACTCCCTCTGTACCAACCACATTCTACTTTTCGGAAACGAAGAACAAAAGCAAAAGTATCTCCCTAAACTTGCTACCGGTGCCTTCATCGGTGCCTGGGGACTTACCGAACCAAACACTGGTTCTGATGCCATGCGCATGAAAGTAACCGCCGAGCAAGATGGGGATTACTTTGTGATCAATGGGGCAAAGAATTGGATCACCCACGGTATTTCAGGAGAAGTGGCGGTAGTCATTGCCCGTACCGGAGAACTCCTTGATAGTCACGGCATGACTGCCTTTGTTGTAGAACGTGGTACCCTGGGATTCAAAGGCGGCAAGAAAGAAAATAAGCTCGGTATGCGAGCTAGTGAAACCGCTGAAATGATCTTCGATAATTGTCGAGTTCATAAAAGCCAGATCTTAGGAAAAGTGGGCGAAGGATTTATCCAAGCTATGAAGATTCTCGATGGAGGCCGTATTTCCATTGCTGCCCTTTCTTTAGGAATTGCCAAAGGTGCCTACGAAGCTTCCGTAAATTATGCCCAAGAAAGGGAGCAATTCGGAAAACCCATCGCTAAGTTCCAGGGTATTTCCTTTAAGCTAGCCGATATGGCTACAAAGATTCAAGCTGCTGAGCTTTTAACCCGCAAAGCCGGCCACGATAAAGACCACCATAAGAAAACCACCAAGATATCGGCTATGGCCAAATACTACGCCTCCGAAGTGGCTGTAGAAGTAGCTACCGATTCAGTTCAAGTATTTGGTGGCTATGGATACACTAAAGATTTTCCGGTGGAGAAATTCTACCGCGACTCTAAGCTATGTACGATCGGAGAAGGAACCTCCGAAATTCAAAAGCTGGTTATTTCAAGGGAAGTATTGAAAGACCAATAAACGGCAAAGGCCCCTTTGATATTGATCAAAGGGGCCTTTCTGATTTCACCGAAAAGCTCCTTTTTTAAAGGAGTTCTAATACCCGCTCGGGTGGCCTGCCTACCACTGCCTTCGCTCCCACTTCCAGAATGGGCCGTTCGATTAACTTAGGATGGCGGACCATGGCTTCTATCCACTCCTCTTCAGACAAAGTCTGCCCTTTGTACGTTTCCTTATAGATGGCTTCTCCTTTTCGGACCAATGCCTCCGCGGAGATTCCAAGCTTTTCCAAAACCCCAGTCAGCTCTTCCTTGTTTAAAGGTTCCTTGAGATAGAGTCGAATTTGGGGACTTAAACCCTTTTCTTCTACCAAAGCCAATGCTTCGCGGCTTTTCCGACAGCGGGGATTGTGATATATGACCATTTTTAGCAGGTTTATTCGGGCGAAATAATAAGCAAAAATAGAAACCTAATATACTTTTGTACTATGTCGATCTGGAAACAACCCTTTACCCTGGAAGGATTAAATAATACCTCCAAAAATACCTTGGTAGAACATCTGGATATTGAATACACCGATTTTGGGCCGGACTTTTTGGTCGCTACGATGCCCGTAGACCATCGAACCAAACAACCGGCAGGCTTACTTCACGGTGGGGCTAGTGTCGTTTTAGCGGAGTCCGTAGGGAGTGTTGCCTCCTTTTTATGCCTAGAAAGTATGGAGAAAATGGCCGTTGGTTTAGAGATCAACGCCACCCATTTGCGGGCCGTTAGAAGTGGCTTAGTAACCGCAGTTTGTCGTCCAGCGCGGGTTGGCCGTTCGGTACATGTATGGAATATCGAAATTAGTGATGATCAAGGGCGTTTAAGTTGTGTCAGTCGACTCACGGTGTCTATCATTGATCGAAAATAATTGGCCTATGCTGCGATCTCTCTACCTTCTTGGAATTGTATGCCTGACTCTACCCTGTTTTGCTCAGCAAAATGCTGCATTGGTAGGACGCATCGATTATGATTTTAAACTCAATGACGTTTGGGGCTACACCGCTCCGGATGGTACCGAATATGCATTGGTAGGTTCTAGGGAGGGTACTTCCATCGTAGATTTGAGTGATCCGACGGAGCCCACTGAATTATTTTTTGTTCCCGGGGATAATACCGTTTGGCGAGATTTAAAAACCTGGGAAGATAAAGCGTATGTAACGGCGGATGGTTCTAGCACTTCAGATGGTTTAGTAATTATTGATCTTAGCGACCTACCCAACAGTGCCCCTTTCGTCAACTACACCCCTTTTCTGGAATCCTTTCAGGACACCCTATATAACTGCCACAACCTATATATTGATGAATTTGGCATTATTTACCTCTCGGGCTGCAACGTAAACGGAGGAGGCGTCATTGCCTTTGATGCAACTACTAACCCATTTGCCCCGGACTATCTAGGCCCCATGGAGACTTTTTACTCGCACGATGCCTACGTTCGAGAGAACATCCTTTATAGCTCCAACATTAACGATGGATTTTTCTCCGTAGTAAACGTGGTCGACAAAGAAGAGCCAATCATACTGGCCCAGCAGGAAACGCCCTTTACCTTTACACATAATGCCTGGCTGTCCGACGATGGAAACACGCTATACACTACCGACGAACGCCGGAATGCATCCGTCGCCGCTTATGATCTAAGTGAGCTGGATGATATTCAACTATTGGACGAATATCGTCCAGCTGCCACCCTAAACCGTGGCGTTATTCCACACAATGTGCACGTGCTCAATGAGTACATTGTGGTCAGTTACTACACCGATGGCTGTATTGTCCTAGATGGAAACCGCCCCCATAATCTTATTCAAGTGGCCCAGTACGATACTTGGCCCGGATCGGACGGTGGCTTTAAAGGAAATTGGGGTGCTTATCCTTATCTTCCTTCCGGGCGGGTTTTAGCCACCGATATTGATAGTGGCTTATTTGTTTTGAATATCGACTACAAGCGGGGCTGCTATTTTGAAGGCTTTGTACAACACGCTGAAACAGGGGCTCCTTTAGAGCAGGCTAGTATCTCCGTTGTGGATGGCCCCGAAGCCTTTGTCGATAAAACGAATCTCAGCGGGGCATTTGCAACGGGGGCCGCCGCACCCGGAAATTACACGATTCGTTGCTCCAAACCGGGCTTCTTTCCAGAAGTGGTAGAGGTCACTTTAGCCAATGGAGAACTGGTAGAGCAGACCTTCTCCCTACGCCCTAAACCAACCCACCAACTAGCAGTTTTGGTTTTGGATGGAGAAACTGGACTTCCTCTCGAAGAAGCAGAAATCGCCTTACAATCGGGTGATGTGCGGTACACAGGAGTCACGGAAGCCGGAGGCCTTTTTGTTCTGGAGGACGTATTTGAAGATAATTACCAGGTCTTCGCTGGGCAATGGGGATACCAAACCCAAGATACTACGCTAGACGTTAGTGGACCGACCGAGTGGATCGTTCACCTGCCACCTGGCTTCGAAACCTTCTCTGAATTAAATCTCGGCTGGACCGTCTATGGTGATGCTGGTAGTGGGACCTGGGAACGGGGTGTTCCCATTCCGACCTTTACGGGTTCTGGCAGAATATCAAACCCGGGAGAAGACGGCCCGGACGTAGGTAACCACGCTTGGGTTACTAAGAATGAAATTGGGGACTCTAGTGTCGGAGAGGTAGACCGAGGGACCACCAATCTAGTTACACCACTTACCGACCTATCTACATTTAAAAATCCGGTATTGAGCTTTGATTACTGGTTCTACAATGCTTGGTCTAATATTGCGCCCAATGATTCGCTCTTTGTTTTGATCACCAATGGACAAGATACGCTGACCATTGATACCATCAACCAAAGTGTAGAGACCTGGACCCCCAGAGCCCCCATCACTCTCCAAAATTATTTTGAATTGGCGGAGCCTGTCCAATTTATCTTTTCCATTGGGGATGAATTGGCCACTAGCCACTTGCTAGAAGCTGGAATTGATCATTTTACTATCCGAGAAGGAACGGCCAGCGATGCTTTTTCTTTAAACGAAGAAAAGATCGTTGCCCAAGCTTTTCCGGTTCCAACCCAGGATGTGGTACGAATACAGTACTGGACCTCTGAAGCTTTGCCTACACAGTTAGATATATATACAGCTTTGGGCCAATTGGTCGAAACAATTGATCGCTCATTTTCGGGAGGATCGGTAGATGTAGATCTACAAAACTACGCTGCGGGCGTGTATTGGGTGCGCTTTCGCAATGCTGCTGGCCATCTCGGTTCCGTGCGCATCGTTCGGTATTAATGCAATCAATTGTCAAAAAGAGACAGCAGTACCGGAAAAAAATGTTAAAACAATCCTTAATCCGTATATTCGTGTTGCTTATCTGAACTGCTTCCCCAATAACTGACTTGCTG
>JBCDIO010000433.1:0-4377 GCA_038748815.1 Bacteroidota bacterium | reverse complement strand
TCTATTCTCGCTACCCTGCTCCGGAAGAGGGTAAGGAATATTCTGGCGATAACCGATTGCACTCGGTGTACTATCATAAATTGGGAACAGACCAATCCGAAGACGAATTGGTATACCAAGACACCGAAAACCCATCGATCTACCACTTTTGCAATATCACCGAAGACGAAAAGTACCTCGTCTTGTACAAACAACCCGGTACCGATGGGTTTGCCACCTACGTGAAGGACCTGGAAGCCGGTGGTGATTTTGTAGAACTCTTCTCTGGTTTTACTAATAAATCAACCGTCGTGAAAAACCTGGACGGTAGTCTATTGGTTCGCACCAATATTGATGCGCCAAACTACCGTTTGGTAAAAGTAGACTTAGCCAATCCTGCCCAAGAAAATTGGCAGGAGATTATTCCGGAAAACGATAATTTGCTGCAAGCGGTAGCTACCGGTGGGGGTAAATTATTCCCCCAGTACCTGGAGAAAGCGACCACCCGGATTTATCAAATGGCTTACGATGGTTCTGGTAAGGCCGAAATCAAACTGCCGGGCTTTGGTTCTGCCAGTGGCTTCTACGGAAAAGAAGAAGAAGACGTTTTGTTCTACAGCTTTTCTTCTTTTACCTACCCGAACACCATCTTCCAATACGATGTGAAAACGGGTGAATCTAAGCAGTTCTACAAGGCTGATTTGAAATTCAACCCAGAAGACTATATCGAAAAGCAAGTTTTCTACAAGAGCAAGGACGGTACCGAAGTGAGTATGTTTATCGTACACCGCAAAGACCTAGAGCTCAATGGACAGAATCCTTGCTACTTATATGGCTACGGTGGATTCAACGTAAGCCTTACACCTTGGTTTAGCACATCTCGCGTTATTCTTTTAGAGAATGGAGGTGTTTTTGCCGTGCCTAATTTACGTGGTGGTGGCGAATATGGCGAAGAGTGGCACCAAGCGGGGATGTTGGACCGCAAGCAAAATGTATTCGACGATTTCATCAGTGCCGGTGAATACCTAATCGAAGAGAATTATACATCTTCGGAGAAACTAGCCATTGCGGGTGGTTCGAATGGTGGTTTATTGGTCGGTGCTTGTATGACGCAACGTCCAGACCTTTTCGCCGTGGCATTACCAGCTGTGGGTGTAATGGATATGCTTCGTTACCATCGGTTTACCGTGGGTAAGGGTTGGATTCCAGAATACGGTTGTGCCGACAGCACGGAGGCAGACTTCAAAAATTTAGTGGCCTACTCTCCCCTACACAATCTAAAAGAAGGAGTTGCTTATCCGGCTACGATGGTTACTACGGCCGATCATGATGACCGGGTGGTACCCGCCCACTCGTTCAAGTTTGCGGCGCAGCTCCAGAAATCACACCAAGGTGAAGATCCGGTATTAATTCGCATCGAAACGGATGCTGGCCACGGAGCCGGCAAGCCCACGTCTAAGATCATTGAAGAACAAGCCGACATGTGGAGCTTCGTGTTTTACAACACGGACTCACCAGTCAAGTACCTGGATAATTAAAGAGAAGGAGATTTCTTTCTTACGCCTATTGGAATGAAAAAAGCCAATAAAGCCCATAAGTAACTGATTATTAGCTTTTAGCTATCTCTATAATCAAGTAAAACCTGACAGAAGGTGAATTTGGCGGCTCCCAGAAAATAGGCTATACTGTCGATTTATTACCCCGAGTCCTCGGGGAGGTATATGAACGGAAAGAATAAAGAAAGGCTGCCCTCACCAGGGCAGCCTTTTTATGATAAAGCCTTCCTAAAAATCTTATTTATTGAGAGATGCTAAAAATCCTGAAATGGTTGTTACCGATCTCGATATTTTTATGCTTCCCGTATGGCTAACCTAGACAGCGTGCCTCAATATTGGTCGATAAAGGAAAATACCCGCTGGGGTTCTACTTTAGTATACTCCCGTAAGACCCGTCCCGTTGCTTTCAGCACAAAAAATATTGAACTATTTGCCCGTTTTTTTAACATCCCCCTGCACTTGATCCCAATCTAATTGTTGTTTGTGCTTTAATCGATCCAGTAAGACCGTGCGTTGTAGCCAGATATGCTCTTGGCTGACCCAACGGCTTAAGTAAGTCCTTTTTCTATACGGGAGAGTGCCTAAATCTTGAAAGAGTTGCTTGGAGAGGGCCTGGCACCGCGGGGAGGCAATTCCTAAAAAAGGGAACGGATTCCGCATATATGCTTTCATTTGGGCAGCTCGCTTTTCATCTTGAGCTGATTGGTAGATCTTAGTACTTTGTAATCTAATTCAGGTGTTGGCGCCAGGTTTTTCAGTCTTTCTCCAAGTATTTATTTTTTATTCGTACGCGAAGGCCCAAGTTCCTTGCGCTTGGTCCACCATCAAAGGGGTACCTTCTTCGGGATATAAATGTACCAGGAATTCGATGGCCACTTGCCATACGGGTAACCCTTCAAAGCTTTCTGCAAAAGATTGGCCATCCGATATACGGAAATACGACGAACTGGGTTGAGATTCTCGGTCCGACCGGTACTCAATTCCATTGGAGTCCGTGTAAATGATCGTCATAGTACCTAGTTGTTGAGGATCTCCTTGAGTGGTATAGAACTCTGTGAACCTTCGGTGTACTTCATAATCAAAAGCCGCAGAAAAGGTGACGCCCTGCCCTGGCGTGTAGTAGACACACTGTTCACTGGTAATACCCACATTATCAACCGCTTCGAGGCAATATTCGCCGGGGCTATTCGGGATGATTAGATCGCTGCTAGCTCCCGTGCTCCAAGTCGCTTGATAGGGTTGAACGCCTCCCGTAATGTCGGTATACAATACCTCAAGAGCGGGCGTCCCATCGGACCGAATCTGGGCGTGAATAGATTGATTCTCCGTCAATTCCAAGCGACGACATTGGTAGCTATTGAGGTTATTGCTCTCTAATTCCAAACATACCTCCAAGGGACCGCTTAGGCTGTCATATTCTAAGGTGATTGTTTGGTCATCCTGGTTGTATTCTTCTCCGTTGATCCGCCACCGGAGCGTTGAGTTCATTCCAGAACTTTCAGTAACCGCTTCTAAGTCAGCACGATAAGAGGTCATTATCTGAGTATCCTGAACTAAAGGGGCTTGGTATGGCCAAGTACTTACTCCAGCCAATACACCGGTTACATTAGCATCAATTACATTGGGGTTTCGAAAAATAATTTCCCAAGTCCCCGCACAGGCCTCCAGACAATCTTGTTGGCTGTAACGGGTAGTATGATCAGCGATACCGTCCGGTGCTTTCTCAAGTCTTGGTTCTAACAGGTATTTATCTTCTCCTCGGTACACTTCTTGCACTCCATCGGACCAACTCACTGCGAGTTCGAAAATGGAGGGCTCCTCCACTGGTTCGGGCAGCTCCAATTCATTGCAACCCAAGGCGCAAAAGAGAACGAAACTGAAAGGGATAATATATTTCATAATCAATAAGCTCTTAACGAAGCCAGTAAACGAACTGGACAGTTAATGGATTGCTTGTAGCTGCTGCAATACCACCTATGGACCGTCGATACCGTAGACCTAAAGACCAGTTAGCCGGATGATCATACCGGTAGCCAAGGCTCCAGAAATAGTGCATTTGTTCTTCTTGGGAGATGGGCACCCAGCCTCGACTTTCCACAATGGTACGGCGAAAGACCGGAACTTCCCCGGATTGATCTACCTGCCGATAGTAATCTCTTAATTCAGCTTGATAGGTGGTTTGTTCTTCTTGGGTTCGTTCGTATTCTGGCAGATAATCTAATAATTCCATTTGTCCCCGCCAGGCGAGGGCTAGATCCGCCTCCATTCCAGCAATTAAATGGTGTTGGCGCTGCATTCGGTACTGTACAAACAGGCCGGATTCGAGTCCATGACTACCGGTAGCCACCAATCGACGTTGATCCAGATCGGTATAAAAACCTTGGGTAATTTGCTCAACCACTTCCAATTCTCGGCTCTCCAGATCTGCCCATTGGTAACCTAATTGCACCTGCCAACCCCAACGGGTTTGCCCACCGAAGAATCCTTGGTGCATTAAGCCAATACCGGCAATCCAGCTATTTGGCCCTGGTGCTTCTTGGCTAAGTTGTGCGTAAAGGCCAAGGTTAAATGATTTTCGAGCTACTACTTCAATAGGTTCTACTGCTTGGGCAGACCTCTCCACTCGATTGATTGATCGGTTTGTAATTAGCGGTAGTTGGGCGTTTTCTTGTCGCAAGGGGAATAGAGCAATTTTAGATAACGGGCTGAGTGATGTCTTTGCAGAAAGGACACCAGCATAAGCTTCGAAGGTGATCGGCAAATTCGGGGCCACCGGATTAGTAAGCCCAATTTGGGGCGCTTTAGGCAAGTTACTTTTGGAAGCAGAAGTAGCAGAAGTAGC
>JBCDIO010000432.1:0-4381 GCA_038748815.1 Bacteroidota bacterium | reverse complement strand
GTTGCACCATGGTATGGTTCAGCTTGGTCAATCTTGGAATGACTGAGATGCCGATTTTCGAAGCCGAAATGATTGAAATTGAAATGGAAGAGGAAAAATCGCAGGAATTGCTCCTCGATCAAGATCTTCTTACCGAAGATGGTGATGATTACCTTCATCCACAGCTACTAACGCCGTACAATCTCTATCACGACAACATTTCTCTACCAGTGGCCAATAATAGCGGCCTCAGTGATTCGCCCCGGATCATTCTGCCCCCTCCAGAAAAATGTTAACCATACTCCTAGAAGTCCTTTATCCATAGGCACGACACCAAAAAAGCGTTCGGTTGCGAATGCTATTTCTCATATTCTCTATTTCTGAAAAAATGAACGCACAACAAAAGCAAGGTCTTTTTGCGAACCTTCGGTATGATCTGCCGGCAAGTATAGTTGTATTTCTCGTAGCACTACCCCTTTGTTTAGGGATTGCCCTGGCTTCAGGTGCCCCCTTATTCTCCGGTCTTATTGCCGGTATTGTAGGGGGTACGGTCGTGGCCCTACTCAGTGGTTCTCCACTCGGGGTCAGTGGTCCAGCGGCCGGTTTGGCAGTAATTGTCCTTGGTGCTATTCAAGATTTAGGCTTTGAAGCTTTTCTTCTGGCAGTAGTTATTGCCGGGGTTTTTCAAGTTGGTCTTGGATTGCTAAAAGCCGGGGTGATTGGCTATTATTTCCCTTCTTCGGTGATTAAGGGAATGCTTTCCGGGATTGGTATTATTATATTCCTGAAACAAATCCCACATGCCCTAGGCTATGACAAGAGCCCAGAAGGGGACTTTGCCTTCGTACAGACGGATGGCCAGAATACCTTCAGCGAGCTCGTCAATATGCTCAACTACATCAGCCCGGGAGCTGTCATTATTTCTGTGATTTCTCTAGCGGTACTTATTCTTTGGGAGCAAAAGTTCATGAATAAGTTATCCTTCACCAAATTGGTTAAAGGCCCACTGGTAGTTGTTTTGGCCGGGGTTGGTCTAAACATTTTATTTCAAAGTATGCCTGGCTATACCTTACGCGCCGATCAAATGGTGAATATCCCAGTACCAGACTCTCTTTCTGGTTTCTTCGGCCAGTTTACCTTCCCAGACTTTTCACAGATTACCAATACACACATTTTCTTAACAGCTATGACGCTTGCTGTAGTAGCCAGTTTGGAAACCCTGCTTTGCGTAGAAGCAACGGATAAGCTGGATCCACTCAAGCGGATTACCCCGACCAATCGAGAATTATTGGCTCAAGGTGCTGGTAATATCGTTTCTGGCTTAATTGGTGGTTTACCGGTTACTCAGGTAATTGTACGGAGCTCCGCGAATATCCAATCCGGTGGCCGTAGTAAAGCATCCGCTTTCATTCACGGTATTTTGCTTTTAGTTTCGGTAATGTCTATTCCCGTCGTTTTGAACTTAATACCACTCTCAAGCCTTGCGGCTATCTTATTCTTAGTAGGTTACAAGTTGGCCAAGCCAGCCCTATTTATAGATATGTGGAAACAAGGAAAAGATCAGTTTATTCCTTTTATTGTCACCATCCTAGGTATCGTCTTCACCGATCTTCTGGTGGGTATCGGTATGGGTTTGGTAGTTGGTATCATTCAAATCCTTTGGAATAACTACAAGATTCCCTATCACTTTAGCCCAGAAGATTACGAACCAGGAAAGCCAATCCGTATCCAACTGTCCGAGGATGTAAGCTTTTTAAACAAGGCTAGTATTCAGCGTACCTTAGATCAGTTACCGGATGATTCTACCGTAATCATTGACGCATCCCGGGCAAGATCTATTCACCCAGATATTATTGAGATCATTGAAAACTTCGAAGAGAACGCCAAAACGCGTGACATTGAAGTGCAGCTCAATGACTTGGTCAATAGTAGTCACAATCCCGTTTCACAATTCGAAAGCACAGTGGCGGGGGTAAAGGGAAATGAAAAGTCAAATGGGGTCGATAAGATCCTTTCCAACTAGCATTAATAACGATAAAAAAGGGAGGCTTCTGCCTCCCTTTTTTATTTATACCCCCTTATATCTGCCACTTCTTCCTCCATACTTATCTTTCTTGTGGGTAAGAAAAAAGGATGAAAATTCTCTGGCGAGAATCGCTAAATGCGAGTTTCGCGGGCTACCTTAGGTCTACGAGAGCTCTCACCGCCCGTCTCCTTCAAAATACCACCGTCCACTGCTCCGATAGGAGCTCGCTCAATTGGGGCGATCTCTTCCTCTGATAAGTCTCGTAGACCTAGGAAAAAGTGCTCTTGAATGAATTAGCCCTTCCTTCCAATTATTGTGTATCTTTTTAGGGTGCTTTTTATATACGGAAGCCTCTACTTATTAACCAACCTACTGACCAATGCGAACGTATCTTCTTTTTTGCGGCCTATGCGGTTTCTTCTCTTTAGGTGCACAATCTGATCATTCACCCTCGATCGTTTTTGATTCCCTATTTAATCATGCCCGCGAAGCTTCTCTCTATCGGGAACAGGTGAACTGGGATAGCCTGTACCCCATTCTGGCCAAACAAGCAGCGACAGCCAATAGCATTGAAGACCTTGCTCATCCGTTTGGCATTGTTCTGGCCAACCTGGGCGACACACATGGGCGTATTTATCATAACCGACAGGTCTTAGCTCATTTCTCCAATGGACGCAAACCGCACCTCCAAGACTTTGATCCAGAAATTTATCAACAAATCCAATGGGGGCAATCCCTACCCTTTGTTGCCAAATATCTCACAGATTCCGTAGGCTACGTGCGAATGGTAGGACTCCCTCCTGGTGATAATCTACAAATGTCGAAGGAGATTCAAGATGCCGTCTGTGCGGTACAAGTCGAAGGCGTCAATCGTTGGATCGTTGATTTACGGTATAATGGAGGTGGAAACCTTTTTCCAATGGCCGAAGGAATTGCTCACATTCTGGGGGAAGGAGCATTAGGTGGTGCCAAAGGGCTTACAGAAGCTGAAAACGGACTTTGGAGCATCAAGAATGGAGACTTCTACTATGATGAATACACCGTGGGGCTTACTAATGATTGCAGCTATGAGCAATCCGTACCCGTTGCTGTTCTTCTTAGTAATTACACGGCCAGCTCCGGAGAAGCACTCGCCGTGATGTGTAAAAATCGTCCTGAAACCCAATTTTTTGGGCAGGATAGCCACGGTATGATTACCGTGACTAATTATTATCCTATTGCAGAAAACACCTTCGCCACTATTTCAGTGAGTATCTATCAAGATCGCACCGGTAAGATATACGATAAATACGTTCCCGTCGACGAAGCAGTTCCTTTTTCCTTAACCGAGCAATGGGAAGAAGACCCCGGCATCCAAAAGGCCTTAGAATGGCTAAAAAGGCAATAAAAAAGGGCTAGCGATTCACCACCACTAACTCACTAATGCGATCACCATTCTTAAAAATGCCTTGAACCACATAGGTACCAACAGGATATTTTACAGTATTGATCAGAATTTGGCTTCGGTTCAATCCATTGTGGACTCGGACTAAATCACCGCCGATGGTATATATCTCGAGGGCACTCAAATCATTGCGGTGTAAATCAACAATGAAATGATCACGTCCTGTATCGGTATAAATGGTCCAGGTTCCTTTCAGGATATGCGGATCTTGTGCAGAAACAACAAAGTCAAAATTATTCCATACTTCTTCGCCTGCCAACCAAGTACTGAGCACTTTTGTTTGAGAGATTTGACTCTCGGGGATGGTGAATATGTCTTGGTCAAGAATGATGAAGTCGGCCCATTTGCCCGCCTCCAAGCTACCTACCTGTTCTTCGCGTCCCAGTGCGTAAGCAGCTTGGATAGTGTAAGCCCGCACGGCAGTCTCCACATCGGGTAACTCTTGAGGTTCCCTACGTACTGCATTCTCCATACCAACAAACGGATTCACACTGCTGACATCCCAGTCGCTGCTCAGTGTTACATGAGCGTTTGCCTCATGCAAAAAGCGAATGGGAATCATATTGTCAGCCCGTTGCACCCCTAAAAATGGAATATTTAAGTTCCAGGCATTCGGTTGAGTAAACCAGCCGGTCACTTGGGCATCGGCAATTGCTCCCAGCTGCTCAAAGCGCGGAAAATCAGTAGGATTCACCACTTCTAAATGCGTTAGACGGTGGCGGCGGCCAAGGTTACCGTTGTTCTGCTGGGCTGCTTCAATCGCGTCTAATGCTTCTGACACCCCACGATCTCCAATGGTATGGATAATAAAGTCAAACCCCACTTGCTCCAATTCGGTGATTAGGTTTGACAGGCGATCTACGTCAATGTAATTCAGCCCCTGATCAAAGGGTAAATCCCAGTTATCGTTGTAGGGTTCCAGAAGAGCTGCG
>JBCDIO010000431.1:0-4389 GCA_038748815.1 Bacteroidota bacterium | reverse complement strand
CATAGAAGCTATTATTTACAATATTGGATCCATCTACGACATAAGTAGCAACGGTCTGCCATCCAGTGCCGTCGTTGTAGCGTACCCAGAAATCTTCGCCGTTCTCCATACCGCGTGGCTTGAAGTAGAACTCAATGTCTACCGAGCTGAACTCAGCTAGATCAAGTGAAGGAGAATTTGTGTAAGAACTGCTAGAATTATCGCGGATACGAATAGAGTAGTTTCCATCGTACGAATAGGTACCGCTTTGACCACGGGCACAATCAGACCCTCCGTCAACCCAACCTTCCAGGCTAGATTCAAAGCTATACGGACCATACGTTGCAGCCGTACATCCACCGCCGCCATTCGAAAGGGTGGTTACATTTACCGTATTACTTTGACCAGACTCGTTGCCAGCATCATCAACGGCGGTTACATAAAAGGAATAAGTAGTTGATGGTGCAAGCCCCGTTACATTGGCTGCAGTACTGGCTACCTGGCCAATGCTAGAACCATTCAGGTATACATTGTATCCAGTAACACCTACGTTGTCCGTGGATGCGTTCCAGCTTAAATCGGTCGTGGTTTGTGTCGTATTAGAAGCGGATAAGCTAGTTGGGTTACTCGGGGGGGTGGTATCTCCGCCACCACCACTTACGCAGAAGTTGGTTGTTTCAGAAGATCCGAACGCTCCACCCGAAGCTAAGGTATTCCCGCCTTCGTCCGCTAGAGTATAAGACCCGTTGCCATAAGAACAGCAGATACCATCACCGTAAGAGTCAAAGATGTTGAAGTCGTAACAGCCATTGCTCAAACAGCTTACTTCTACTACGGTAGAGCCGTCTGGCTGAGAACCGTAGGTTCCGCCCGATGCGAAGGTAGTACCACCAGCCGTGATAGTCCAAGACGTTTCTTCTGGGTAATTATCCAAGACGATAGTCAGGGTTACATTCTCACCGGTACATGGACATGGAGCACAGTCACCACCGCAGTCAACGCCAGTTTCGTTGCCATTTTGAACACCATCGTTACAAGTAGGACAAGCTGGGCAGTCAGGACCACCACAGTCAACGCCAGTTTCATTTCCGTTTTGAATACCATCTGTACAGGAAGCAGGTCCACAGGGTGCGGTACAGTTTGCGTTCGCTACGGAGTTGCGGATTACATTACCCGGCTGCGGGCCAAATCCATTGTTGAAGTTGATACCTACGGACTGAATGTGGCAATAGGACATGATGGTTCCACCGCTGGAAGGGAAGCCTGGAAGTGAGCAGAATCCTTCTGTTTGCCCAGCACAACCGTCGATGGCCGTATTGTTTCCATTCCACACACAGGCGTGCGTATGGCGAGATCCCCAGAGGTGACCAAATTCGTGCGTAGTGACCATTACCGACCAGCTGTAAGTAGGAACGGAAGAGTAGGTAGAGGTAATATTACTAAAGGCTTTACTGTTATCTGGGTTGGCGTTACAGATACCGGAAAAACCAGCAGCGATACCACCACTTGCTTGGTAAGAAAGCAGCTGGGCAAGATCCCCGTTGAAGGAACCTGTAGCCACTTGGAAGTCAGATAGCATTCCACTAGAGGAGTTGCTAGAATAAGGACTGGGAGTATCCCAAACTTTTAGTTCTGATACGACAGAAGCGATACTTTCATTGGCGTACAAGGTGATCACCTCGTTCATTAATCCATTGATGTAGTTGGCTGTGTTTTGCACACCCCCTTTTTGGTTGTGAATGTCGTTGTCGGCCTCCATGTAAAGGCGGATACAGTCACCTACGGCTTTTTCTTCGTAGTTGAATTCGAGATCGGTGGCCTTGTAGCCAATGCCGTCATCGTTGGTACCACAATCTAAGGAGTGATCTGCCAAAATGGTGCGGTCATCGTAAAGAACGTGCTCACCGGACCAGGATGCACCTTCCAGTTTTCCTAGAACTAGGTTCCCTTCATCGTTGGCAATTAAACCCATCACTTCTTCGTCGAAGATACTGATGGCAGCTACCGAATGTGGATCATTCTTAATGATTCCACGGTAGTGCGTACCTAGCTCTACGTCGGCTGCTTCGCCGGTAGAGCCAAGGGTTACCTGGAAGTCGGAGGTGAAGATGTTTACCTTCACTAGTTCCAACTCCAACGTCGTGTTTTTGGTCTCGAAAGGAATCTGGAATGTCATGGTCTCCGGAGCATTATACTTCGAAAATGCTTCTAAAGTTTGACTAGAGATGTTGAGTACATCGAAGTCAACTACGGATGCGTCTAATTCATTTACCAGACTGTTTTTTTGGACAGCGGCTGTAAAAGGGGTGACTTCCGTAAAGGAAGCGGCGACATCTTTTTTGGATTGAACCAGGTCGGCTGGTTTGATGGATTGAGCATTGACTTGGGCTAAGGTTAAGCTGATAATACAGCTTAACAGGAGTGTTAAATAAGTTCTCATACTTTTACTTTAGAGTTAATACCTAATGACTATAATGAATACTTTGTAACCTAAATAAATGAATAGGCTTATACGTAAGTAGTGTAAATCCTTAGAGTATATGCAATACAAAATCAGTTCGACTACAAGTGGTCGATGCTTAAATAGTTTTACTGTAAAAAATTAAGAGACTCTAAACGAGTCAATGAGGGTTTTTAGATAGCACTATTCGTGCTTAGGTGTGCAATATGTCTGGAGGTTTGGAAAACGTGGTTTTTGGGAGATCCCAATAAAGGGGGTTGATTTATGAGGGGTAGCAGAATGCTATTCTCGATATAGCGTTTTCAAGAAGTGTTTGCAAGATAGAAAAAAAAAAAATTCTCCAATGGATCTTTTCTTCAAACGATCCCCTTGCTTTTGCAATGATAAGGTAATTATATGCTAGAAAGTTCGGCTTTTTCAGAATAAATCGAAGGGTTTGTTGCTCTTGTAATACTTTTTCGCTGAGCTCATTTGTCCATCTAATTCCTTGAAGTATAGACCGTTTTACAAGTCGTTTGGCTAATGTGAACTTGCGTATTCGCTAGTGTTGAATGGTGCGGTAAAAGAACCCGTTCGATCGCTTCTTTCTTTCAAAATTTACTGACATTCAATAAAAAATAATATGTCATTCGCGATATTTTAATCTGAAGAGCCCTAATTGGGCCGTAATTTTGAACGGTAAACAAGCTAAGAAGCGGGATTTAAAAGGGAAAAATTGCTTCATTTGGGTTAAATACGGCAAAAATTTTGTCGGTGTTCTATCTGGTTTAAAAACTACCATTCATGTCGAAGCAAATAGTTGTTACCGGAGCTACCGGTTTTTTAGGATCGCGCATTGTGGAGAAACTCGTTGAGATCAAGGCCTATGACCGTATTATTGCGGCGGGTCGGTCTTTGAAACCCGAATACGAGATTCAATCTGCCTTGGTGGAGTATCGCTTGGGGGACTTAGGCGATTTAGGGTACTGCCGAGCATTAGTAGAGGGCAGTGTTCACATCGTTAACTGTGCCAGCTTGTCCTCACCTTGGGGATCGGCAGAAGCTTTCTACCAGGCAAATGTGGTTACCCAAAAAAATCTAATTCGGGCGGCCCAGGAAGCTGATGTACAACGCTATGTGTATATATCGACCCCCAGTATCTATTTTGCTTTTTACGATCGCTTCGAGATTCGGGAATCAGATCCCTTACCAAATCCTTTAGTGAATGCCTATGCAAAGACCAAGTTGGAGGCAGAGAAAATGCTGGAGCAATCGGGGCTTTCTTACATAAGCCTTCGACCTCGGGCTTTAGTGGGACGCGGCGACTCAGTGGTGATGCCACGGATGATTCGCGCCTACCGAGAAGGACGCTTACGCATCATTGGCGACGGGGAGAATAGAGCCGAACTGACTGCGGTCAGTAATGTGGTACAAGCGGTCCAGCTAAGCTTAGAAGCACCGGAAGAGCATTGTGGCGAAAGCTACAGTGTTACCAACGGAGAGGCTGTTAAACTTTGGCAGGCTATCAATTATACCTTAGAGAAGATGGGGCTGGAACCCGTACAGCAGAAAGTACCCTACTGGTTGGCCTACCAAATCGCTGGTTTTATGGAGTGGATTTCTACCACTTTTCAAGGCGGTAAAGAGCCTGCTTTAGTGCGGTATTCGGTAGGCATTCTGGCCCAGAATATGACTATCAATATCGATAAAATCAAAGAACGGCTGGGATACGAGCCCCAGCAATCCACCTACGAAGCCATTGATGAATTTGTGGAGTGGTACCAGCGTACTTATCCCAACGCCTAACGATGCATTCCATTTTATGTACTCAAAATAGGTTGGGATCGTTTTATCGCCCGATTTTATCTCATAACCAATAAAATATCAAGATGAGAAGTAGAAACTTTTTGACCTCTCTGGTTCTGACTATTGTCTGCTGGGGAGCTTTTATGAGTCCAGGTCATGCGGTG
>JBCDIO010000430.1:0-4391 GCA_038748815.1 Bacteroidota bacterium | reverse complement strand
GAAAACATGGGTATCAAAACCGGAAAGGCTGGCATAATAAATCTGTGTGTTCGTACCAGCTACAATAAGCTCGGCGATTCGCTTAAGGTCTTGCCCAAATGCAGTAGCGGGATAGTTAGACTCCGTCTTTTTCGTTTTGGTCTGTTCGAATAGGTAAGCCGCACTCGACTGTGTATCTACTAGGGTCTTATACAGAAATTGTAAGGATTCATTCTCTTGGCTTGGGCCTGTTTGGGCCGCTTCTTGTAAGAATGGCGTTTCGGCAATTTTCTTAATCTTCCGGGGATCCCGAACCGCAAAGCCAGAACGCTCCTTTCCCTTAAGTGCCAAACTCAAACTATCGTCTACTTCAATGGCCGTATGGGCTGCTTCGCAGGGGTGGCACTGATGGTCTAAATAACGGCCCAGCCAGCCGTGAGACCAATATTCGTGACTACCGCTGCCCGTGTGCCAGATATCCATAGACCGGAAATGGGATCGGTCTGGGTTGGGGTATCCTACACTATTGATAATGGTTAATTCACCTTGGTCATATAGGGATTGTAGATCAGTCATAATGGGATGTAAGCCTAAATAGTCCGTTGTTTTTAGAACTTCCTCGGGCTTAAAACCAATGCCTGGACGGGCTTTGTGATACAGGTCATCCTGGTAAGGGATGACCGTATTTAAGCCATCATTGCCGCCGGAGAGCTGCAACACAATCAGGCGTTTGCCGCTAACCGTTTGCAAGGTGCCTAGAGCGGTGTTGTGTAAGAATTGAGGGATTAGCCAAGAAGTGGAGGCTAAGGAGCTATATCGAAGAAAATCACGACGTTGCATACGATTGGGTTTTAGCATAATTGATATTCGGGAAGACTTATCAAGCGAACACAGAGATGGCGAATCAAAGAAGATCCGGACGCTCCGCTCGTCTCCATTTGGAGAAGATGCGGTTGCACTTGTAAGCCGGAACTCAATAAAAAGGCACTTAAATCCGGGCCAGCAGTATGAGCATCGTTGCCTTTAATAATCCGTTGTAGGGGCGCCAAATCGAGGGTAACATCGAGCTTGCCCAGTTTTCGACTTTTCTGACTCGACTCGGCTTCCTCTTTAATTTCGAAGTCTATGTTTCCGGCCTGGAAAACGACTGCCCCCAAGCTGAGCCTCAGGAGTAAGGTAGAATTATCGACCCAGGCTTTTCCACCGGGCCAACCAGCTACGTTGGGCGGGGAAAAGAGCACCTGGCCGAGGGCTTTTGACGTTTTAAATAGCTCCAAATGATTATTGACTTGTCCGTTGAATTGGCGAAGCAGACCAGCAATCAACTCTACGGGAGATTTAATTTTATTACCCATGTATTTGGGGGTGTAGAACCATTCTTGCGTGAACAAATGGCGCATCAAAGTGCCGATATCGTAATTTGAATCGAAGAAAACACTAGCTAGCTCTTCGACGTGATTTTCGTTGGGGGTCGAGTGTACAAAATAGGTGTAGACCTTCTGGCTGATAAAACGGGCACATTGCCTTTCGGCCAGAATGAAATCGATGATATCCGTTCCATCCCAGGTTCCCGTATTGCCAAAAAAAGTCTTACTTCCGTAATCGTGTTGGTTTTTTCGAAATACAAATTCGCCACTCATATTACTAGACCAACCGGTGAAGGCACGAGCCGCTTCCTTAATATCAGTCTCCGAATAATTACCACGGCCAAGGGTGAAAAGCTCCATCAGCTCCCGAGCAAAGTTTTCGTTTGGTGCCTGTTTCTTGTTTTGCTGATTGTTGAGGTAACGGATCATGGATACATCGCGAGCGATAGCCAATACCATATCTCGGAAATTTCCTAGGGCGTGCTGGCGGATTGTGTTGAGTTGAGTAGCAGCTAAGTGTCCCAATTTGGTATTGCAAGCAAAATGTCCATGCCAGAATAGGCTCATTCGTTCTAGCAAGTCAGGTTGGTTAGGATCAGCCATTCGATTAACCCAATAACGAGCGTGTTTGACCACCAAAAGTTTCTGTTCCTTTCGCTTCTCTTTTTTCGTTTTTTCGCTCATGCGATCTACCTTTTTTTCGGTAAGATCGGCCAGGTCATTTTCTACCATGAATAAGTCAGCCCGTCCACTATCGACAAATAGCTTGTCTACGGAACGTTCAATGGTCCAGGAGCGGCGTTGTTGCCACTGTTGGGCATTCAGGCCAAAGCCCGCTCGCCAGTAGAGGTGCTTTACTTTCTGTTCGTTGGTCATAAGCTATTGATTTCCCTTTGTCAAGGTAGGAAGTGATTGAACTTGCATTTGGACCCTATCTATTGGTTAGCGTTTAAGGCTTAAGTAATTTTTAACGATTTGAGGTAGTAAATTAAGTCCCAAGAGGGACATTGTCCAATCCTCGGTACCTACTTTATGGATTAGTTGGTAATTTAGAGTCCGTTCAAAAGGAGGGGTTTACCTTCCATTAGACCGCTTGAACCGATCGGCTTTAGGATCGATGGCCATTCATCTAAATCAACTAATCAAAAATGAAGAACCGGATTGGTGGATTATCCGGGCTAGCCCTCTTTCTGTTTGTGGCTTGCTCTGGACCCGAGGCACCCACGCAAGAGCGTATACCAAGTGCTGCTGAAATGAAAGATTCTCTAGAACACTTGGCGGGGCTGTTAGAAAAAGCCCAAGGAGATGTAATTGATCTGCAGGATACGGCCAGGACTTTAGTGCGTTTGAGTAAAGATTTTGTGTCTACATACCCAGATGATGAGAATGCAGCTAGTATTCTTTTTCGAGCGGCGGATGTGGCTCGGGGCCTGAGAGAATATGGGCAAGCGATAGAACTTTGGGGGAAGGTCTGGCGTTCCTATTCTGGCTATGATCGCGCTCCCGATGCACTCTTTTTACAGGGGTTTACCTTTGATGCTGATCTACGGGACGCCGCCAATGCACAGAAATATTATCAGCTATTCTTACAGAAATTCCCCGAACACCCCCTGGCTGCGCAAGCCGAACAATTACTACAAGTAGTAAGCGAACAACCCGAAGAATTGATCAAGAAGTTTCAATCTGGAGAGGCACAATAATTGCGGTGTTTTCCAGGTTGTTTAATTGCAAGTTTGTTGAAAATAGGAAAGTATGAAACGTTTAGTGACCTTATTGGCCTTGTCTGTACTGGCCTTTGGAAATTCTTTTGCCCAGGGTATCGAATTTTTTGAAGGTAGCTGGGAAGATGCTTTACAGACGGCTCAGGAGCAAGGAAAGATCATCTTTATGGATGCATATGCCGTTTGGTGCGGCCCTTGTAAGCGCATGGCAAAAACCACCTTCGTGGATGAGTCGGTAGGTTCATTCTTCAATGATAAATTTCTGAATGTAAAAATGGACATGGAGAAAGGGGAAGGGCCCCAGTTGGCTAGAAAGTACGGCGTACGTGCTTATCCGACGCTACTGTTCATTGATTACACTGGAGAAGTTGTGCACCAGGCTAGGGGCGCGCAGGGGGTATCTGCGTTGCTTAAATTGGGTAAAGCCGCTCTTTCAAAAATCGACCGATCGGGTATGTACGAAGAAGCGTACCAAAATGGAGACCGGAGCCCGCAGTTGGTTCTGAACTATATTCAGTCTCTGAACGAAGCTGGTAAGCCCTCCCTTAAGGTTTCCATTGAATACCTCCGTTCTCAAAAAGACCTAAAATCTCCTGAGAATTTATCGATTTTGTACGAAGCAACGGTAGCGGCAGATTCCCGAATATTTACCTTATTTATCGCTCATCGCTCTGAGCTGGAAGCTTTGATTGGAACGGAAAAGATTGAAAACCGGATCGAAAACGCCTGCCTGCAGACTGTTTTGAAAGGCTTCGATTTTGATAGCCCAGAGTTAATCGAGGAGGGTAAAGCCAAAATGAAGGAAAATCACTCTAAACGGTATGCGGGCTTTGCGGCAAAAGTAGATCGGAAGTATGCCATCGAAAAAAAGGATGGCAAAGCCTATCTCAAAGCGTGCAATAGCTACGTAAAAGCAGTAGCTAAAGAAGAGCCGAAAGAATTACACTCTTTGGCCCGTGAAATCGTGCAGCATTTCCCAGAAGACGAAAAATGTATGAAGATGGCCGAGAAATTGGCTGGTGATGCAGCGGAACAAGGAGGCCTTTATAACTACTACTATACACTAGCGGGCATTTTACTCGCGAATGGCAAAGAGAAGGAAGCATTGGAAGTAGCCGAACATTCTTTAGAATTAGCTAAAGAAATTGGTCCCGGTGCCCAAAAGATGGTCCAGCAGTTGATTCAAACCATCGAAGGATAATTATCAATTTAATCACGTCTTATGCGTTTAATTCTCACCACCGCTTTGGTGGTTTTCGGCCTGAGTGTTGCATACACTCAAGAAGCAGGTATCGCCTTTGCCCAATCTTCTTGGGCAAAGGCG
>JBCDIO010000429.1:0-4394 GCA_038748815.1 Bacteroidota bacterium | reverse complement strand
GGGCCCCGTGTCATATGCTCTACACCTCCGGAAAGGAATACCTCTCCGTCTCCAGTCTTAATGGCCCGGTTTGCGTGAATGATCGCTGATAAACCCGAAGAACAAAGCCGATTAACAGTCTCTCCAGGTACGGACCAGGGTAAGCCGGCCAGCAGGGAGCACATTCTGGCTACATTGCGATTGTCCTCTCCGGCCTGATTGGCACACCCGAGGATCACATCGTCATAGGCTTCCAAGGGAATCGTTGAATTGCGAGCAATTAGCTCGCGAATTACGTGGGCCCCAAGGTCATCAGTACGGATCGGAGCAAGGGTTCCCGTGAATTTTCCAATGGGGGTGCGCAGGCCATCAATCAGGAAGGCGTCTTTCACAGTGGGTGATTTATTGGTTAAGGACTTCCCGGCTACTGCGATAAACGGTACCCCGGAAATAATAGTAGGTCTCGCCGGTTTCGTCGGAGACCTGTACATCAAAGTCAGCTGTTTTATACGTAACGGAAAGCGCTTTCGCCTCCGCAAATAATAGTTGTCCTTCTTTGGCGGCTTTGGCAAAATTCATGGAACCTTGAATCGAAACCGCTACTCGTCCGTAAGAATTTGATGCAAAGGCAAAAGCACTGTCGGCAAAGGTATAGGCAATACCTCCGTGTAAAATACCGTGGCCGTTGAGCATTTCTTTACGCACTCGCATCTTAATTCGGCAATAGCCTTCCTCGACCTGCAATGCTTCTACCCCCAACCACTGGCTACAGTAATCCTTCTCCATCATCTTATTAAACACCTGAACAGCAAGGGTTTCCGAAGAGGACATACTAGTGATTTTACAGGGTCTTTGCCCTTCGTTTAAAGGAGCTATACCTTTACTTCAGGCATTTAAAATAGTCGAATGGTTCCAGGCAATCGTTGCACTGAAAAAGGGCCTTACAAGCGGTAGACCCGAATTGGGAAACCATCCGAGTATTCTTAGATTCGCAGTGTGGGCATTCCACCATTCGAGACTGCCCCATCAAAGCCAGCTTATCAGCTGAATCTTCCAGTGGTGCTGCAATGCCGTATTCTTCTAACTTTCGTCTTCCCTCGGGAGTTAACCAATCCGTTGTCCAAGCGGGACTCAAAACCAGTTCGACCTCCGAGTTAAAGCCGGCCATATCTAAGGCCATTTTAATTTCAGCTGCGATCATGTCCATCGCCGGGCAGCCCGAATAGGTCGGCGTGATCTTCACATGGACCTGCTTACCCACTAGCTCCACGGCTCGCACTACCCCCATATCAAGGATGGATAGCACCGGAATCTCCGGATCACTGACGCTCCTCAGAGGGGCATCCACTTCCATTGGAATATGTACTAAACCAGCTGTCATTTACCACGTCATATTTGGATAGGCCCGTTGCATGTACTGCAGGTCGGCCAGAATGAAACCTAATTGCTCGGAATGTATTCCTTTTTTTCCGCCAAATTGAGGGTGTGTTTCCGCTGGCAGTTGCAGGTTAGCAGCTTGCATAACCTCTTGAATTGTCTGATCGTATTGGACTTTTACCTTTTCTAAGTCCGCTCCAAATCCAGCTTCTTTCATTGCTCGCTCCAGCTCCGTTTCCTCAAATAATTCTGGCGTGAAGTGCCATAGGGCGTTGATGGCTTTTTGCATGCGGCGGTGGCTTTCCTCCGTACCGGCTCCCAGACGTTTGACCCATTCTGAAGAAAAGCGAAGGTGGTAGCGCACCTCTTTGATTGATTTAGTGGCGATCGCAGCCAACTGCTCATCTCTGCTTTCCATAAGTTGCTCTAAAAGTGGCAAATGGTAGGCGTCAAATAAAAACTGGCGGCCGATAATAAAGGCAAAGTCTGTGTTGGGCTGTTCGGTCAGCAACAGGTTATGGTAATCAGGCTCATACCGTAAGAAAGCCAGATCATCCTCCGTGGTGCCATCCCCTTTCAGCTTGGCAACATATTGAAAATAGTGCCGGACCTGTCCCAGAAGATCTAAGGAAATATTAGTCAATGCCATATCCGTTTCTAAGCTAGGACCGTGACCACAAAGCTCCGATAGACGATGACCGAGAATCAGCGGGCTATCACCGAGCATTAAGGCGTATTGTTGAATCTTTTCCTGCATGCTACATGTGTTTTACCTCATCGGGTACTTCATAAAAAGTCGGATGCCGGTAGGCTTTATCCTTAGCTGGATCAAATAATTCTTCGCTTTGCGTAGGATTTGAGGCGGAGATATGCTTAGTCTCAACAACCCAAATGCTTACTCCTTCTTCCCGGCGGGTATACACATCGCGGGCATTTTCGATGGCCATGGTGGCGTCCGTCGCGTGTAGACTACCTACGTGCCGGTGTTCTAATCCATTCTTCGTTCGGATAAATACTTCCCAAATGGGCCATTCCTTTTTCATAAGCTTCGATTTAGTAGCCTTATCCGGCAGCGGTTAAGGAAGAGGCCTCGGCGTGTGCTTCGGCTTGTTTTTCGGCGTAGGCGATAGCGGCATCTCGCACCCAGGCACCTTCACTCCAGGCGTCTTTACGAGCATCGAGGCGTTGTTTGTTGCAAGGACCGTGTCCTTTTACCACCTGCCAGAATTCCGTCCAATCGATCTCTCCGAAATCGTAGTGCCCACGTTCTTCGTTCCACTTCAGGTCTGGATCCGGTACGGTAAGACCCAGAACATCAGCCTGGGGAACCGTAGCATCGATGAATTGCTGGCGTAGCTCATCATTCGTTTTCCGTTTAATGCGCCACTTCATAGATTGCTCCGTATTGGTAGAATCGGCGTCAGAAGGCCCAAACATCATGAGTGATGGCCACCACCAACGGTTCAGTGCATCTTGCGCCATTTTCTTTTGGATAGCCGTACCGTTACACAGGGTCAACATAATCTCATAGCCCTGGCGCTGGTGGAAGCTTTCCTCTTTACAGATCCGGATCATCGCTCGTGCGTAGGGTCCGAAGGAAGTCCGAGTCAGCATTACTTGGTTGACGATAGCGGCACCGTCGACCAGCCAACCAATCGCCCCGATATCGGCCCATGAAACGGTAGGGTAATTAAAGATACTAGAGTACTTGGCCTTCCCAGTATGCAGTTGATCAAACAACTCATCCCGCGTAATACCTAGTGTTTCAGCCGCACTGTAGAGATACAAGCCGTGTCCGGCTTCATCCTGTACCTTGGCTAACAATGCTACTTTACGTCGCAACGAAGGGGCTCGGGTAATCCAGTTTCCTTCTGGCAACATCCCTACGATCTCCGAATGGGCGTGCTGAGAGATCTGGCGAATGTTGGTTTTCCGGTACTTTTCTGGCATCCAATCGCGAGGTTCGATTACCTCTCCATTGTCGATGCGATCTTGAAAAATTTGATCCAGGTCTTTCATAGCTTTATTTGGAATATTGATATTAATATTTGCTAATCGATGCGTCAAAATCGACTTTCACCTTTTCCGACGTTGGCACCGCCTGACAAGTCAGTATATAACCATCAGCGATTTCTTCAGGCTCTAAGCCATAGTTGACTAGTACATCTACTTCACCTTCCACCAATTTAGCCCGACAGGTGCAACAAACCCCTCCTTTGCAAGCATAGGGAAGGTCGGCGTTTTTCTTAAGTGCCGCATCGAGAATATTATCCGAACCGCGGGGAATAGAGAAGGTAAAATCCTTACCCCCCTCCCGAATTTGAATCTCTGTCTGTAGGGTATCATCGACGGCTTTACGCTTCTTAGTCTTTTTAGCTGCTCCCAACCCATCGGTGTTGAACAACTCGAAATGAATCTTCTTCGCTTCTACCCCCTTCTCTTGTAAGAAATCCCGGATAAGGAAGATCATTGCATTGGGGCCACAGATAAAATAGTGATCCACGGAAGAGCTATCAATCAGCGTTTTAAACAGAATTTCCAGTTTAGGTTGGTCAATTCGCCCGTTGAAAAGAGGGACACTCCGCATTTCTTTTGTCAGAAAGTGGAAGATTTCAAAGCGGTCTAGGAATTGATTTTTCAAGCCTTCGAGTTCTTCTTTTAGGATTATGGTAGAAACGGCTTGATTAATATAGAATAGTTGGAAAGTGCTCTTTGGCTCCAGTTCCAGATGGGTCTTAATAATGGAAAGGATGGGCGTGATTCCACTTCCCGCGGCAAAGGCTACATAATTTTTTTGCCGGGTGGGATCGACTTCTACAAAGAAGCGACCAGCGGGAGGCATTACCTCTAAGATATCTCCTTCTTGTAAAACTTCATTAGCGTACGTAGAAAATCGGCCATCTTCTACTTTTTTTACGGCAACCTTCCACTCTTGCTCCAGGGGGCCAGAACATAATGAATAGGACCTACGGACGTCTTCCCCATTAATATCGGCACGCAACGTGAGGTACTGTCCTTGCTTGTAACTAAAGGTTTCG
>JBCDIO010000428.1:0-4411 GCA_038748815.1 Bacteroidota bacterium | reverse complement strand
TAAGTCTTTCTTTTTTTATCTACTTACCCGCTACCCAGCAATCTACACCAACCGAAGAAAAACCTCTCATTCAAGTAGCCCTGTTATTGGATACTTCCAATAGTATGGATGGATTGATCGATCAAGCGAAATCGCAGCTTTGGAAAATGGTCAACAAGTTAGCGACTGCTAAGCGCAAAGGGCAGACCCCCAAAATCGAATTAGCCCTTTACGAGTACGGCAACGACGGATTATCCAATAAAGAAGGGTACATCCGTCAGGTGTCGGCCTTGACGTCTGATCTGGACTTTGTTTCGGAGCAGCTTTTTGGACTGACTACCAACGGAGGTAACGAATATTGCGGTTATGTGATTAAGAATGCCGTAGAAGACCTCCAGTGGTCGGCTTCGAATAAAGACCTGAAGCTGGTCATTATTGCGGGTAATGAACCCTTTAATCAGGGACCCGAAAAATTTGAACAGGCATGTGGAAACGCCATAAAAAACGGGATTATGGTGAATACCATTTTCTGCGGTGCTTACGAAGAAGGGGTGCGGGGCCTCTGGCAGAAAGGGGCTGAACTGGCGGATGGTCAGTATATTAATATCGACCATAACGAGGCCGTTACCCACGTTTCGACCCCATACGATCAAGAGATTATTGACTTAAACCGCTCGTTGAACGGGACTTACATCGGTTACGGAAGCCAAGGGGCGGCTAATGTAGCGCGGCAGGAAGCCCAAGATGCGAATGCGGCCGAATACGGAGTCACCAATCTTTCTACTCGAGCGACCTTCAAAGCGAAAAAGTCGTATAGCAATGCGGAGTGGGATCTAGTGGATGCCGTGGAAGAAGATGCCGAAGTCATGGAAACCCTGGACGAAGCCACGCTGCCTCCGGAAATGGTAGAAATGGATACCGAAGAGCGTAAGGCTTTTGTGGAGGAGAAAGCGAAAGAGCGGGAAAAGATTCGTAAGGAAATTCTGGCCCTCGAAAAAAAGGCGAATGAGTTTCGCGAACAAGAACTGGCTAAGCAAGCCGGTGAAGGGGCCCAGACCCTGGATAAAGTTATGATAGAAATGATCGAAGAGCAGGCCAAAGAGAATGCCTTCGAATTTGATAAACAATAAGCCATTAGCGATGCAAATGACTATGAAAAACGCAGTGATTATAGTGGCTTGTTTATGCCTAAGCCAACTTGCTTTTGGGCAGCGTTTAGTGATCCCTGAACCTCCCTTTCCGCGACCTCAACCCGGCTTATTTGAGCTCGGTTTGGAGAATCTGCAAGTGCAAGTCGAAATTCAGGATCAACTAGCTAAAACCACCCTCTTATCGGAGTTTAAAAACCCAACCACCCATCAACTGCAGGGTTATTTTTACTATCCGATTTCAAAGGGAATGACCATTGACGATTTCCAAATGGAGATCAATGGGCAAATGACGAAAGGAGAAATTCTGACCGCCGATAAAGCCCGTAAGATCTACGAAGATATTGTGCGTCGAGCGCAAGATCCGGCCTTGTTAGAGTACTATAATCAAGACCTGTTGAAGGTCCGGATATTCCCCATTCAGCCCGGGGCCATTCAGAAAGTTTCGTTGACCTACCTAAGCATGTTGCCAGAAGAGAATGGTACGGTGGCACTCACGATTCCCTTTGGGCAAGGCAAGCAAACAGCTAAGGCCGTTTCGGTAGATATCAAACTGCAATCGAAGGAACCCTTACGCAATATTTACTGCCCCACCCACGCCATGGAGATCAATCGAAAAGGGGATTTTGAAGCCCGTTTGGGGTTTGAATCAAATGGAGCTCCAAAGGACCCCATTCTTCGAATGTTTTACACGCCAGAAAAGGGTGACTTGGGGGCCTCGTTGCTAACCTTTCAAGAAGCCGCTAAAAAGAAAGGTTATTTCCACCTTTCCCTTAGTCCAGGGCAGGCCACTAACCAGGCGATTGCGGCCAAGGATGTAACCTTTGTCTTCGATGCTTCGGGCAGTATGGTCGGCGAAAAACTGGAACAGGCTAAGGAAGCCCTACGCTTTTGTATTGAGCATTTAAATGCGAAGGACCGCTTCAATTTGATTCGGTTTTCCACCGAGGCGGAAGCTCTATTCTCTGATCTGCAAGATTTAAATAAACAGTCGAAGGCAGAAGCCCTGGAATATCTGGATGATTTGGAGGCTATTGGCGGGACTAATATCGATGAGGCTCTGACCCTGGCTTGCGAGCAGAGTAATGATCCGCAGCGGCCGTCTTTTATTATTTTTCTGACCGATGGGAAACCGACGATCGGCGAAATTGATGATCAACGTTTGTTGAAGAAGATGAAAAGTCAGTTTGCAGAGAATACAAAGATCTTCAGCTTTGGGGTAGGTACTAAGTTAAATACCGTCCTTTTGGATGCCTTGTCTGAGGAAACCAAGGGAACCCGGACGTACGTGTTACCAGAAGAAGATATTGAGGTGAAAGTTTCTAATTTTTACGAGAAAATTGCCTATCCAGTACTGACCGATATCAGTATTGAGTGGTCGGGTGATTTGAAGATGAGCCAGCAATATCCGAAGGAATTCCCTACTTTATTTAAAGGAGAAACCCTGTCTTTGATGGGGCAATATACGGGCACAGGCACCGCTGATCTGTTGGTTAAAGGGACGGTTAATGGAAAGCTAGTGGCTTACGAATACACCTTTGCAGTAAGTCCGAGTACGGACGCCGCTTTTATTCCTCCCTTGTGGGCGGCCCGCGCGGTCGGCTACTTACTGGACCAGATTCGGATGAATGGCCAATCGGAGGAATTAGTAGAAGAGGTGGTACGGCTCTCGAAAGAGTACGGTATTATCACTCCCTATACAAGCTATCTTATTCTGGAAGACGAAGCGCAGCAGTTGAGTCTGAATACCATTGAAGAAGAGGAGGCGATCTTTTCCCGTAGGAATCAAAGCACTATTTCGGCCGCACCGGCGGTAGATGCAAAGCAGCTAGCCAGTGGTATGTTTAAGAAAGAAGGCCGTGCCAGCGTGGAGGCTAGTGAAGAGATTCAAACTCTAAATATGTCGACCAATCTATCAGAGATTTCGGTTGGGCAAGAGCGACTGACCTACGAGGATGCCGAGGGCAATGTGCAAAACCTAGCGCAGGACGTACAAATGGTCCAAGGCCGGGCGCAGTATCTCAATGGAACGGAATGGATGGACGCGGCGCTTTTAAATCCGATGAATAGCCAATTGCCTACCAACCGGATTGCTTTCAACTCAAAGGAATACTTTGAACTATTGGATGAAGAACCGGAAGCAGCAGACTTTTTGGCCTTAGGCCGTAATATTCGATTTGTGTTGAATGGTCAGATTTGGGAGATTTTTGAGGAAGGGTAGCGGTATGTCAATCAGTTAATTATGATTTTTATTGGAGGCAGAAAATAGCCTTTTAGGCCCTCAAAGCCTTCTCAATCCCCGGTCCTTAACCTACTAATTGCTTACCTGCACGAAAAAAAAGCAGTCCCCGAAGCGGGGACTGCCTTTTTCAATACTGTATATAGCTAGGTTTATCCTTTCGGGTGCACTAACTTCATTTCTTCGATTAGGTGGCTGGCACCTGCGTATTTGTCGATGATAAAGAGAATGTACCGGGCATCGACCATGATATTTCGGCAAATGGTAGGATCGTAGTACAGGTCACTCATGGTACCTTCCCAAACGCGGTCAAAGTTAAGGCCAATCAGGTTGCCGTAGGCATCGATGGCTGGACTGCCAGAATTACCGCCGGTAGTATGGTTACTTCCGATGAAACAAACGGGCATCCGCCCATCTTCGGCAGCGTATTGACCGTAGTCTTTGTTATCGTATAGTTCCCGCAAGCGTTTGGGAACATCAAATTCGTAATCGCCAGGCTTGTATTTCTCCATGACTCCACCCAAGTAGGTGACCGGAGAATAAGAGACGGCATCGCGAGGTTCGTAGCCTTTTACCTGACCGTATGTCACCCGCAGGGTACTATTGGCATCCGGATAGAACGTCTTATCGGTAAAGATTTCCATTTGGCCGCGCATATAATCCCGCTGTAGTAGGTCGACCTGCTTAGTTAGGGCATCGTACGTTGGGCTGATATGCAACTTATAGGCATCATATAAGGAGAAGGCAAAGCGGTAGCCAGGGTCCCGTTTTAGTGCCATCAGGGCATCCGCAGGGGCCATAGTCCAAAGCTGTTCAACGGCGGCGGGGTCAATCAGCATAGTTTGACTATAGATCTTGGCGGCTAGAGCTTCGTAGTTGTTATCGGCATCATTGATCATCCTCAGTACATCTGAAGGTAGGTATTCCTGAGGTGTTTCCTTGACATACATCTCAATCAGGGCTGCAAAGACCTGCTGATCTACGTTTGCGCTATAGTCTTTGTAGAAGCCTTTCAAAAAGCCTTGCACCCGCTTAGAGAAATTTT
>JBCDIO010000427.1:0-4412 GCA_038748815.1 Bacteroidota bacterium | reverse complement strand
CTGGGCAAAAAGAACCCGTCAAAATGTTTAGAAATTTAGGTTACAAAGTAATAAACCAAGGGGGGGCTAAAAATTGAATCGCTTATTGACTTTGAGGCTTATGGCCCAATTCTTATGGGCAAAAGCCTCGGAATAGTTATCCGAGAAAACGAGATACACAAAAGATAGTGGCTGGTATTCCCACTGCAAACGCGAATTGATGTTAAAGTTATCGATTTGTTGGTTGTACTGAATATAGGTCGTCCAATTTAGCTTGTTGTTAAAAAATACCTCCGCCGTCATACCAAATAAGTGGAGTTCTTGAATACCGCGGTCCACAAAATCCAACACATTGTATTCGTAGTTTACACGGAGACTCATAAAAGGTAGAAAGCGGATTCCACCATTGCTGGCAAATCGCTGACGTTGCCCCCCGTAAAAGGTTCCCCATTGGTAGTTAATAGAGCCGTAGACTTTTTGGGTATAGTCGGAGTTGAATCCAACCCGGAGGGCACTATTTTCATAGCGACCGGGTAAAATGAAGGCCTCATTGCGCAAAGGATCAAACGCGAAGGGGAGGTCAATTTGGTCATGATAAAAGTTTACATAGGTCGACATGAGGTTAGAGAAGAATAAAGCTGTATTAAAGAAGTAATTGACTTCAAATAGATCACCAGACTCGTCCCAATACGCATCTACACTGGCATTGGCCACCCGATAGGTTTGTATCGGTTTTTGCTGCTCGGGAAAAAGGTTGAAGAGGATACTCTGGGAGAATTGAGTATAGCCCCGCCGGATCGTTGCTTCCTCTAAAGCATCAAAATTGTAGATCCGCGGCACAAAACCAACATCCGTCAGGTAGTTTCTGCCTACCGAATTAAGCTTCGTGGAAAACGAGAGGGTCCTTGTATTATAGTTGTTTTCTAGGGAGAATGCTTGTCCCTGTCCATCGCTGTCCGGGTTGAAACTGTGACTATATCCGGCAAAGCCAGACCATCGCCGATTCGTGCTCAAATAATTCGTTTTCACCCCCGTGACCCGATTGTAATCTGCCGGATCATTTTCGGTTTGCGTTTCTTGGCGGTTGACCAGATAGGCCGTGGTATTGAAGATGGGATTCCACTGCTGCTTTACCGAAGCGACCGTGTAGTTTTGGGCACTTTCCCGATCTTCCTTCTTCGTTTGTACGTTGAGTAACCCCATCCGGGTATTTGGGGCCAAATTACCCGATAGTTTCAGGCCCAACAGCAAGGCTTGGTCGGCCCCGATAAATCGAGAAAAGAAGGGGTTGATATTATTGGCTAGGCCCAACGTAGTGAACATATCGCTATTCTCAATGAAAAAATTACGGCGCTCTGGAAAGACGATGTTGAACCGAGTTAAATTGGTGACCTGCTGGTCGACATCAACCTGGGAGAAATCTGGATTAATTGTGGCATCGAGCCGGAGGCCATCGGTAATTTTGTATTGGGCGTCTAGGCTAGGTTGCACAATTGTTTGCTGATCGATGTCCTCTAAGTCCCGTTGATGTTGAACGGTGACCGAGGGTATGATCATCGTCTTGGCCAATTTTGAAGGCTTTAAATCTTCCATGACCAGCGGCCGTAAAAATCGGGTGTCGAATTGTAAGAAGCCCCGTTGAAACTTGTTCCACACCGTATACATACCGGCCTTGGCATCACGGGTGTAAAACTGGAAACTCCAGCTATCGATCGTTTCTTCGTAGCTAAAGGTGCTGAGTGGAATTTTAAACTCGTAGATTTTATGGGTTCCTTCTGTGCGGTGTCCACTTTCCCACAAAGCATCCCAACTCAGGTTCTCCTGATCAAAATTAGCGATCAAGGCATCCAGTTGGGTACCTTCTCCATTGATAGCAAAAAAGTACCCCCGGTTTTGGTTACTGTAGGGGTCGATGATAATACCTACACAATCACTGAGGTGAAATCCTGGTCCATAATCATCCCGTTTGAGGCTATTCACCCGCACCTGAGACAGCGTATCTTCATATACGAAGGCTACGTTTAGAAACGTCCCATCGTGAAAAACCAGTACTTGGGTCGCCATTGCGGCCGGGCCTTCGTTAATTGGGAAGAAATTTTGAAAGTTTTCCAGAATGGGGGCCTCTTGCCAGACGGTTTCATTAAGCGTACCGTCGGCGGTGATCTCCTCGGATAGGTAAGGGATACGTTGGCCCAGCAGGGAAACGCTAAGGCCACAGATTAGTAGTAAACAGGATAGAATGCGCATGTCTTTTTGGGAGAAGTTCGTGGATTCGTGGTACCTATTTTGGAAAAGTATACCAAGGGGCTAGTTGTGGATACCATTTGCTTTTTTGGGGCTTTTAAAGGAGGAAAGGCCGCTCCAATGGCATTCTTATACGAAAAAACGGGCTACGTATACTTTTGTGGAGGCATAAAGGGCATTGCTGTATCTTTGATAAATGCGAACCTTTTTCCGTCACGCCACACTCTGGATCATTGTTTATGTGGTTTACACATACATGATGTCCTTTTACGACGACCTGTACGGTCGAGCCGTTATCAATTTGATCAATGTGCCGCTCTTTATGGTGGCCTACTACCTGCTGCGCTATGTACAAATTCCATATTTGTATAATCGGGGCAGAATGGTTGGTTTCGTGCTCAGTATCTTGGCATCCTCTTTCGTTATTTCCGCCATCTGCCGGATCAATGGCTATCTCTGGATGGACGCTTTCTTCGGAGAGGATCCAGCGCAAATTCCCTTCATGACCATGGGATCTTACTTGCTAAAGACCGTCCGTTTTTACACGCCCGCTATGGCCATTCTGGCCTGGGAATCGCACCAAGAACGCCGTCGTGAAGTGGAGCGTATCCAAACCCTGGAAAAAGAGAAGATGGCAACCGAGCTCAAGTTTCTAAAAGCGCAGATCAATCCCCATTTTCTGTTTAATACATTGAACAACCTGTATTCAAATGTGGTGAATCAGTCGCCCAAAGCCCCGGATATGATTATGCGACTTTCCGGCATTCTGGACTATGTTCTTTACCAAAGCCAAAAACCCTTTGTTCCCTTGCAAGAAGAAGTGCAAACGATCGAAAACTTCTTGGAACTGGAACAAATACGGTACGGTGAGCGCTTGCAAGTGGATTTTCAAACCCAGGGCACCCTTGGCTTACCCATTTCTCCTCTCATTCTTCTTTCGATGGTGGAGAATGCCTTTAAACACGGAGCGAGTGGGGATATTGACCAACCCCGAATACGGATAAAAATTGACGAATCGCCCGAAGAAATTCGCTGCTCGGTTTGGAATACGAAAGCTCGCTGTACGGGTGAGTTGAATGACGCCTACAAACAGGGAATTGGCCTCACCAATATCCAACGACAATTAAATTTGATCTATCCCCAACGGCATCAATTAGCCATCGCTGATGAAGAGCGGGCCTTTTCCATTGATTTGCGGATAAAGCCTCAGTTATGAGTCGGATTCGTTGCCTCTTAGTCGATGATGAGCCACCCGCCATTGCGCTCCTGCAAAAGTATGCGCGCGAAATTGAGCAATTGGAGGTCGTAGGAACTAGTCATAGTGCCGTGAAGGCTTTTGATCTGTTAAGGGATCGAACGGTCGATCTTTTGTTCTTGGATATTCAAATGCCTGTCTTGAATGGAATCGATTTTATCAAAACTCTCCGGAATCCGCCGGCGGTCATTATAACCACCGCTTATCGAGAGTATGCCTTAGACGGCTACGACTTGGATATTATCGATTATCTTCTCAAACCCATTGCCTTTGGACGTTTTTTGAAAGCAGTAGATCGCTACCGGGATCGTCGTCGGCAGCCGGTGGTGGTACCACCGGCCGAAAATCCTCTGCCTTCTCATATCTTTTGTACCATCAATCGGCAACGACAAAAAATTCTTCTGGACGAGATTTTATACGTGGAAAGCCTTAAGGACTACGTTCGGGTACATACCCATCAAGAGCGATTAGTGATTAAAGGAAATCTAGGTTCTTTTCTGCAACAATTACCCGGACAACAGTTTATGCGTATCCACCGGTCTTACGCGGTATCGGTTGCCAAAGTAGAAGCTTTTACGCCCAGCCAGGTTAGTGTAAGTGGACGCAGTCTTCCGCTGGGTGGAAGCTACCGAGCTGCCGTTCTAGAACGATTGGGTAGAGAGGGGTATTCTGTCGAGTAGAATTAGTAGTTTTGCCCACTACAAAAATCTACATTTATGCGACTTCTTACCCTAATCGCGATTTGCCTATGGAGTCTTTCTTCCATGGCTCAATCTGCTTTTCAAATCCCCACTTTTTCCTACGACCGCACGGAAACGGAGGAAGGGACAACGCGATACTTTGCCAAAGATGATTTGGTGGCCGAAGTACATAAGCCTTACAAGGGGTTCATCAAGTATTTCTGCAGTGGATCAAATGCCATCTATGATTCCGT
>JBCDIO010000426.1:0-4469 GCA_038748815.1 Bacteroidota bacterium | reverse complement strand
GTGAGAACGACTCAAATCATTTCGTTTTGGGTATTATAGCCGAACTGGGCCCAAGCTTCATCCAAGGACTCTCAACCCTCGGATAGCCTATGACTAAACGTTTAGCGATATCGATAACATCCGGTCTGTAACAGGGTACCCAGATTAAACTCAAACTCTTGAGCGATTGGTTTACCAGCGGCATCTCGGGCGGGTGTCCAGTCGGGCATCGAGCAAATAGCCGTTTGAATCAATTCATCCAATGCCGGATCTTTAGAAGGGGCCTTCCAGTGAGGCCCGACAACTTTACCCTCAGGGTTTACCCAAAAACGAATTGTAGCTAAGTCGAGCTCATCCCAGGTGCACGAAGCGATTTGATCGATAATGTTGGTACGTAAATAAGACTCCATATTCGCCCGGCCACCTGGGTATTGAGCTTCGTATAAGGGGATCATTCGCAAGGAAAAATCCATTACCTGTGCGGGGTTATCTCGCAAGTTATTTTCGGGGATATAGTGCACCTCCACTTGTACGATACATTCGGGTTTAGCCTCTCCCAGTATTCGTAGCTGACTACTTGTTAAGGTTGCATTCGGTCCACTCGTACCTCTCCTCCACATTCTGAACGTATGATCACTTCCAGATACTCCGCCACCCATGATTCGGGGTATTGTCGACGGAGATCACCAAGCGTTTTGGCATCCGCCAGGGTATCTAGTGTGATCAAACTGCACTTGTTTCCATAGGGCTTGGTCAATACTCCAAACAGGTCAAAGCCATCGGCATCTTGGGCGTGGAGAGTGGCTCCCAATAGTAGACTCAGTAGACAAAGGATAAACAATCGCATGGGTAGCGTTTTTGGTTCGATAATGCTCCAATCGAAGCGTACAAATTTCGATAACCAAGGTAAGAGGGCCTGACAAACGGGGTCGTTAATCAACGTAAAATAGTGTAAAAGCCCTTTATTTACCTTGAATGACACGTACTTAAAGCCTAGCTTTAGGGTATGGAAAAAACAAGCTATCGGACCTTAGGATCCATCTGTTTTTTGTGGATGCTGGTGGGTCTACAAAGCCCACCGGTTCAGGCTTCTCAATCGGAGGCCTTAGGAATCCAAAAAATGCGGGTAGCGGTCCGGGCGATTGGCCACCGTCTACTAAATCAAATAGGCAATCTAGATACGCGGGTGCTCGCCATTCGTCAAAAAGCTAATACCTACCAGGTTCGATTTGCCGATGCCATCACCTTCGATCCAGATGATCTGATTTGTGTCACCGAAGAAGTTTTCACAGAGGCGGGTTGGGAATTAGAATATCTGGTAGAGGTAGTCCAGGATTCTAGTCAAGCGGTAGTACATAGTTTCGCTTCGGACCAAGTTGCCGATTTCGTTTTTCTCCCGTGTAAGGGCCGCTCCCTACCAAGCGACCAGTACGAACTAGTCTTCAACTTCTATAACCTTCCAGCCGCCCAACAGGCCGTTTCCGGGGGCGATATTAGCTTCTCTCCTACTTCTGATGTATGGAGAGGATTATTTCTATTAGTAGCCCTAAGTGGTTTATTTTGGCTATCCAGAAAGCGGCTCCAAACGCCGAAGCAGCCCGTTGCAAAGCCGGGTATCCGTTTAGATACCTCCCACTTTGAGCCCGATAGAATGATGCTGCACATTGCCGATCAAGAGGTAGAACTATCCCCCACCGAGTCCCAGCTCCTTACTGTCCTGTACCAGTCGCGCAATCAAACCCTGGAGCGGGGCCACATTCTACACCAAGTTTGGGGAGATGAAGGCGATTACGTCGGGCGCACTCTGGACGTATTTATTTCCAAATTGCGCAAAAAATTGGAACCCGATCCAGGACTAAAGATCATCAATGTACGGGGAGTAGGATACCGTCTAGTCACCCAGCAAACGAACGAGCTATAGCTCAAAAACCAAGGAGTCCGGATAAAAGCCCTGCTCAATGGAAACGGCTCGGGGATCAACCGGATGGCTTTCCTGATCGGCAGCTGGCAGGCCTACCATTAGGTTCCAACCCGCAATCAGCAATAATAAAATGGCGGCTACCTGATATAGGGGTATCGGGTAGTGCCAAATAGCCCGCAAGCGATTGACCTTCGTAGGAGCCCCTTCCAGGGCCCTCATTTGGCTATCCATTTCGACATTCACGGTATTCAATGTTTGTAACCACTGCTGGATAGACATATATTCTTCCGGGCTCAAAAAAGCAGCTACTTCTTCTTTTTGTTGGGCATCCAAGGCGTCATAGGGAATCGATGATACCCAATCAAATAGATGCTCCGGTAAATCATGTACATGCATAATTTCTTTTTTTATCCTCCTCCTGGTCTAGGCAGGTGGATGAACCAATCCTTTGATTTTCTGAAGAGCGTAGAAGAGACGAGACTTCACGGTCCCCGTACTGCAGTCCAATACACCAGCGATTTCTTCCAGGCTGAGGTTATTGGAATATTTCAATAAAACCACTTCTTGGTGCTTCTCCGATAAGGATTGTAAGGCCATTCTAATTTGCTCAAAGGCTTCCTGGCGTTCTTCCAAAGGGTCTATGGTCCAATCGGGTAGCGGAATTTGCAGCCATTGCTCTTGCACTTTTTTTCGGTTCACCCCTTTCCGGACATAGTTCTTCCAGGCGTTCCGGGCAATCACAAATAACCAACCCCGAAAAGGCCGCCCCGGATCAAACAGGTATGGCTTCTGGTAAATTTTCAAAAAAATATCTTGAGTAAGGTCACGGGCGGCTTCCCGGTCCCCACTCAGCCACCACAGATAGCGGGCTAAAGATTGATTGTGCCGTTGATAAAGCATACCAAAGATTTGGTCTTTGCGTCGTTGGACGAAGCGCTCCATGAGCGCTTCGTCCGACCATTGACTAGGTTGATGATTAATTTCTCGCATCATCTTTGGATCGCTTATTCAAACCATTTGATCACTTCCTCTCGGCGGCCACTATCTTCTAAAATCTGATCAATCAGCCGATTTATATAGATCAATTTTTTGGCATCATTCCGTTTCTGATATTCTTCCCGTAGCAAGAATAATCCGGGTAAATAGGTCAAATGCATACTGGTTTTGACCATTTCGTCTTCAAAATGCGTCTGGAAGCTCTGTAGAATATGCTCCAGATAGTATTTTTCCTGGATGTTATCTTCCAAAACGGCTAGGTTATCAAATGGCTTGGGCGAGTACTTCAAGACATTACCTACCACAAACACCTTATCATCTAATTGATTGTCTTCGAAGAATTTATAGTTGGTCCCCGATGAGATGTAGGTAGATCGTTTTGAACGACGCATGATGTCTACGGCCAAATAATCTGCGTAGGCGCCTAAGGTAGCAAAATCGGCTTTCGTCTGCGTAGGCAAACTCAGACCAATTTGATCGTAAATCCGTTCCAAGTAGGAGTCTACATTGGCTAATAACCACTTGTTTGTCACAATGACATCGGTTCGAACCTGAGCTCCGTATTGCAAGATCCACTTCGGGATACCATCCATATCACCATTAGAAATGATGACACTATTGGGTTCTGTCGATACCAAGGCATTGTAATTCCATTTCATACTCGCATCGCTAAAGAGGTTGCTGACCAGCAATCGGGAAGCCAGCTCCTTAAATTTTGCTTCTTCAAACCGAGGGACGTAGTAAGAAAACAACCAATCGTGCACTTCGGGTCGGTCGGGATCGCGGGTATACGCTTCCTCAAAAAACGCAATGGCTTCCTCCCCCGCAGTGTTCATTCCTTGGAGATAAGGGTATTCAAAAGAAGTTTTGATATGCTTAGCCGCCCGTTGCAGAATGGGATCAAGGGTTTGATAAAAAGTCGGTGCATCATTGGCCCACAGCTGGGGTTGTTCCAGTTGGAGTCTCGCCCGTTCAGAGGCGTAATAATAGCGCCAGGCCTCGGCATCTTCGGGGTCAGCGTCGATAACTTGTTGCCACAATCTGGACTGCTCGGCGTAGTAAGATGTCGGCTTGCGCTCTTTAGCGATTCCCTGTACTTTATCTGGTTTCGCCTTGGGTTTTCCTTTACTCTGAGCGATTAGGACAGTAGAGCCCAGCATCAGTAATACGCCTATAGAAATATACCAGAATCTTCTTTTCATCGGTGTAATTTTTGCCTAGGTACACCGCCAAAATGGAAAGGTTCAAATCCAAGGCCAACCTTGGTCAATAAATCCTATCCTATCTACCCTTGACTAAAGCGCGGGGGAAGCTTCACCGGTGCGTAAGGGCCCATTTTCACTTTTAAAAGACCTCCTAGCAAGCCCTAAAGCCAGTCGGGCCTTGCCCTTTAAGGACAAAGCCCGACTACCATGTTGGCCAACGAAAGAATGCGCTTCTAATAGAAGCTATTATTTTCCAGGAGGGCGTTTTTGGTTTCCAGGTTTCCTTGAATCGGTGCAATTTGACTAAGGGCAGCGTTCTGGGCCATTGCGACATGATCCATTCCTGAAGGGCCATTGTGTGTAAAGCG
>JBCDIO010000425.1:0-4470 GCA_038748815.1 Bacteroidota bacterium | reverse complement strand
GTATTCCAGACGTCGCTTCTGTGGTTATGACCGCGGCAGCTGCTACGTAAGCTGGTTATGATGTTAAAGGGGTTAAATTTCCATTCACCGCTTCTGTAAAGGCAAACGCGGCCGGTGCAAGTGCTGGTTTTGTCAAAGTCGTCTTTGATGCAAAGTACGGAGAATGGTTAGGTGCACATATGATTGGTGCGAATGTTACCGAGATGATTGCTGAAGTTGTAGCTGCTCGGAAGTTAGAGACCACCGGTCACGAAATCATCAAGACGGTTCACCCACACCCAACCATGAGTGAAGCCATCATGGAAGCAGCCGCGGCCGCTTACGATGAGGTGATTCATCTCTAAACCGGAAGTAACCAATGACCAGTCCTTCAACACCTGGGCAGGTTATCTAATAAACAGTTAGTTACAGCGAGTTCGCTCAAGGCAAACTCGCTGTTTTTGTAACCGATACGTGCTCCTCTAAATTTTGTACGCATTACATTCGTTCCTAAGTACTCAAATCCAAGGGAATAGTCTGACTCAATCATCCATTTCTTTAACTATCACTTTTTGATGTACGGATCTAGCAAGGCTACAAAAAAGCAAAAAAAAGGCTGGCTCCGAGTATTCGGAGCCAGCCTTTTTTTTGCTTAGATCAAAACTAGAAGTAGGATTTTCCTACCTCTTCACCGTTTTGAATTTTCTCTAAACGATCTTTGAATTCTTTAGCCATCGCCAAATCATCTTTACGAGCAAAGATTTCCTTTAAAGCGACTACCGTATCACGGTCATTTGGATTTAATGACTCCGCTTTCTTGAAGTAAGGAAGTGCATCATCAAAGAATTTGAATACTTCTTCTTTTTTGGCATTGTATTTTTTCAAGCCTTCCCGCGACAGGTCATCTTCCAAAACGATAAGTTCTTCGGTCAACACCGCTGCTTTGTTGTAATACAAAGCACCAATACTGTAGTGGGTGAAGAAGTTAGACTCATCAATTTTCAGTGCTTGCTGGTAGTATTCCATAGCATTGGCAAAGTTCTCATCAGCGGCTTCTACGTTACCCGCTTTGTTTTCCCGCTGGAACAAGTTATCGTATACAGAACCTAGGGTAGAGTACAGAGATACGTTATCTGGCTCTTTCTCGATTGCTTGCTTCAACTTTCCAACTAGCTCGTCCAGTTTATTTTCTTTCAGATAGTAATTGATCTCCGCGAAAAGAAGGTCTGTATTGCCGGGGAATCGCTTCTTACCGATCTCAAGGACTTCTAGCGCTTGTGCTTCATTGGCTTTATCTTTAGCCAGCAATTGGAAGTAGGAAGAGTAAACGCCTGCTTCGTCGTATTCTATCTCATAAAGATCTTTGAAGTAGCCAATAGCCGCTTCGTCCTCCTCCGCTAAGCGAGCACAAAAACCAGTGATATATTTCTGGCGATTTACATCTTCTTCAGTTCCAAAGAAAGATTTCGTATTGTTAGTTACCAAGGTATTATGGACGTCCATTACGCCAGCCATCATTGGATACGCCTCGGCGTATTTGCCGCCATCTAGAAAAGTACCACCGATAATGTTTAACTGCTGAGCAGCTTCGCTCATTTTAGCTAAGGCATCTTTGGTTTCGTACTTTTTTTCGGCCAGCTCCACAGCCTTTTTCGCCGCGTCAATTGACTTCATAGCGGTTTGCTCAATCCCTTCAGATAGCTCTACTTCAGAACCTGGGATGTATAGAGCCTTTGTTTCTGCAGCTACCATTTCATAGTATACTTCAGAAGCGGTAATCCATACCTTGGCCATTTTTTTGTTCTTCCGCTCCGGTGATTGCGACGGTCATTTCTTCGTTTGCTTCTGCCAGTTTACCAGCATTTTCAGTTGGGTTCAAAAGGTAAGCAGAAAGCGCACGTTTGGCATTTTTGTAGGCTTTTGAAGCATCCTGTGCATTCGCTACTCCAGTGAAGAGGAGAAAAGCTACTAAGCCAAAAAATAACTTTTTCATGTTGTACAGTTTAGTTTGGATCTTTTTCAAATATGAGTTCCGATTTTACGGATCCTAACCCTTAGGACGCACAAATAAACAAAAAAGGCGTTAGGGTTACGTTAAATTTTCATCAGAAGAACTGGGTATCCCGCCCCAATTGTTCGATCGAGGCGGGAACTTTCCAAATCTTTATGCTATGTATAAATGAATCAAAGGCCTACCTATTCTTCACTATCATCGGTAGTCACTTCGGTTCCGTCTTCGTTCAAGATATTCTCTTCGTCTTCATCTTCGGTGGCAGGCACTACGGCTACATCCGCGATGTTATCCTTTTTCTCCAGGCGGATAACGCGTACCCCTTGCGTTGCGCGGCCCATTACCCGAATATCTCCGACATTCATGCGGATCACGATACCGTTCCGGCTGGTAATCATCAAGCCATGTTCTTCTTGTACCGCTTTAATAGCGATTAGATAACCGGTCTTGTCGGTTACAGACATGGTCCGCACCCCTTTACCTCCCCGGTTGGTTAAGCGGTATTCCGAGAACTCGGAACGCTTACCGTTCCCTTTCTCAGACACTACTAGTATGGTATAGGATTCATCATTAGGGTCAAGGCTAACCATTCCCACAACCTCATCCTCTGGCGTGCTAAGGTTAATACCTCGTACTCCCGCTGCTGAGCGGCCCATTGGCCGAACCGCCGCTTCTGGGAACCGGATAGCATTCCCCATTTTCGCACCCAGCAGAATCTCATTCTGACCATTCGTCAGGCGAGCTTCTAGGAGTTGATCTCCTTCGTTAATGGTGATTGCGTTAATACCATTGGCTCTAGGGCGAGAATAAGCTTCTACTAAGGTCTTCTTGATCAACCCTTTGCGGGTACAGAAGACGATGTAGTTATTCTCAATAAATTCTTGGTCATTCAAATCCTGAATGATGATGTAGGCTTTCACCTTATCTTCTTTCGGGATTTCCAGAATATTCTGCAAGACCCGCCCACTAGAAGCTTTAGAGGCTTCCGGAATTTCGTATCCACGGAGCCAGTGACAGCGACCAGATTCGGTAAAAAGCAATAGATACGCGTGGGTATTAGCGGCAAACATATGCTCTACGAAGTCAGCGTCGCGGGTTTTACTTCCGCGGCTTCCTCTTCCACCCCGACCTTGCGTTCGGTATTCGGACACCGGGGTCCGTTTGATGTATCCCAGGTGGGAGATCGTAATGATCACATCTTCGTTCGGGATCAGGTCTTCGATGGAAATCTCACCATCGGAGTAGCTAATCTCGGTCCGACGTTCGTCGCCGTATTTTTCTTTGATCTCGAGTAATTCCTCTTCGATCAGTTCTTTTTGCTTCTCTTCGCTAGCCAGAATTTCGCGTAAACGACCGATTTCGATTTGCAACTCATCGAATTCACCGCGTACCTTATCGCGCTCAAGTCCAGTTAGTTTTTGTAGACGCATGTCCAAAATAGCCCGGGCTTGCACTTCCGTAAGGATATTACCTTCAAGCGGAATTTGTTCTTCGGTTCGGTTTTCGATTAGATCGCCAAACTTTTTCCAGAAAGCGTCTTTATCTTCAATGAAGTCTCCGCGCATTAAGCCATTGCGGGCTTCCTCGGCATTCTTAGAGGCGCGAATTAAGCTGATGACTTGATCGATATAGTCTAGAGCGATGAGTAGACCAACCAAGATATGAGCCCGATCGAGTGCTTTGCGCAACTCGAACTTAGTTCGGCGTACGACCACCTCAATACGAAACTTAATGAACTCTTCAATTAAGTCCTTCAAGTTCAAGGTATAGGGGCGACCGTTGACCAGGGCTACGTTATTCACCCCATAAGAGGTTTGTAGCGGAGTATACTTGTAGAGTTTGGAAAGAACGACGCTAGCGACGGCATCCCGTTTAACCTCTACCACAATGCGGAGTCCCTGACGATCAGATTCATCGCGGATATCGCTGATTCCTTCGATCTTCTTCTCGTTGACCAAGTCCGCGGCCTTGATGATCAAGTTCGCTTTATTGACCTGGTAAGGAATTTCTGTTATCACGATTCGTTCCCGCCCGTTGGAAAGGGTTTCAATTTCCGCTTTACCCCGCACGACTACTTTACCACGTCCGGTTTCGAAGGCATCGCGGACGCCTTTGTAACCGTAAATGATCCCACCAGTTGGAAAATCGGGCGCTTTAACAAACTGGCAAAGCTCCTCGATGGTAATTTCGGGGTTCTTAATCGTAGCAATGATACCTTCTATCACCTCGCTTAGGTTATGAGGTAGCATATTTGTTGCCATACCTACGGCGATACCCGAAGCTCCATTGACCAGAAGGTTGGGAAGTTTGGTAGGTAACACGGTAGGCTCTTCGAGCGAGTCGTCGAATTTGAGAATAAACTCGACAGTATCTTTCTTGATATCCGCTAACATTTCGTCGGCGATTCGCTGCATGCGAGCCTCGGTATACCGCATAGCAGCTGGGCTATCTCCATCCATGGAGCCGAAGTTCCCTTGCCC
>JBCDIO010000424.1:0-4472 GCA_038748815.1 Bacteroidota bacterium | reverse complement strand
GAACATTCACGGCATTTTAGGTGCCATGGTACTTTACCTAATCCTTATTGGTTGCGATAAAGACAATACGGATCCCGGTATAATTGTAGATATCGATCCTACTTTTGAGATCCAAATGATAGAAAATCTGGAAGGAGCTTCTGGTTCTTTAGCATTTATTGTTTCTACCATAGATGAGAAAGAATGCCTAAACCTTGAATTAACCTACAGTTTGAGTCAAACGACGAGTGGATTCGGTATTTCCTTAGATGAATTAGAAGAACCGGAGGATTGTATTACCGGAACTACCTTTGTTACAGAGACGATCCCGTTAGAACCATTACAAAATCGGGTATACAACGCAGAGATCAATCTTAAAAACACGATTAAAAATCAGGGAGTTCTTCTGGTAAACGAAGCTTATTACGAAATGCAATTGGAGTCCTATAATGGAATCCTTTTCCAGACTAAAAAGTTATATAAAGTTCCTAAATCAGCCCTCTGGGGAAGCTTACGGTACAATTCAGAGGACCTCCAGCCAATTGCCCAACAATTCATTTCCGATCTTGAGACTTTAGCAGAAGCCCGGTCTATGGCTATTGGAAATTATGGACATTTCAATATTGACTCCCAAGGCTTGATCTGGTTCTCCGGTGAGGGTGAAGGCAATAGCCTGGGAGCCGACTTCATTTACCATTACGATAGTGCTGATATACAACCGCTGATTGATCTGATTAACGACTACCGCATTCAGTACAGCCCCAACCTCGACATTAATATGTATAACGGCCGTGGCTTAACCTTCTAGTTTACTCCCTTGGAGCTTCTTGGCCAATCAGGTACTAATCAATTTTCGTTTCCCTTCTTTAAGTTCGAAGTGAAGTCCCTCTTGCTTTAGTTTTTCGTAGCGTTCGCTATCGAACTGATAAAGCTTGGCCGGACGGTGTGCCACCCCTTCCTGCGTTTCTTCCAAGTCGATAAGGAGATCCATCGATAGGATTTTTTTTCGGAAGTTTCGCTTGTCCAGTTCTGTTTCCAGAATGGCTTCATACAAATGCTGGAGCTCCGTAAGGGTAAACTTTGGGGGTAACAATTCGAAGCCTAAAGGCCGAGTTCGTACTTGCTGTTTGAGCCGTTGGTAACAGGCTTGTAGAATTTCGTTGTGATCAAAAGCTAAATCCAAGGCCTCTGCGATCGAGTGCCAGTGGGCTTTACGTGCAAACGAGGCTGGCGTAACCTTGTACTTATTGATCCGGATTAAAGAATAATAGGCAACCGTAATGACCCTACCCAATGGATGCCGATTAACAGCACCAAACGTATTTACCTGCTCTAGGTAAACGTCTCTTAGACCGGTTAACTCTTCTAAAACACGAGCGGCAGCATCGTCTAGATCCTCGTTGGGATAGACCAAATCTCCAGGTAAAGCCCACATTCCTTTGTAAGGCTCCGCTCCCCGTTTGATCAATAGAACTTTTAAGTCACCTTCATCAAAACCGAAAATAATATTATCGACCGAAAAGGCCGATTTAAAGAAATTATTGAATTCAGACATTTAATCTTTATCCTTTACCCGACTAGTGCAGGTCTCTGGTAAACAAAATAGCCAATAGTACTAAACACTAATATAGTGTAATTAGTACACTTAAAAAAGGTCTATAATCGTAAATTATTGATTAGCAACTTTGTAAGCAAAAAAATACCGTTAAACAAGTATTCATTACTCGAGACGGCCCTGAGAAAGGTAAATCATTTGTACAAGAATAGGAGTCAGATTTTCAACATCTTTACGAGTTGCTAAGAAAACAACCAACTCGTTTGTTTCTTCTAGCAGGGTTCCATTTTCGTAAACCTGAACCGATTTTGTATCATCGATAGTACGTAACCGCACACCTGGAAGATCCTCGGCAGTTTGATCGGGAATTAATCCAATGCGCTCAGAATCAAACGTACGCATATCAACTACATACTCTTTTGTATCCGTTTTCAAGCGCAAAGTACTTTCTTTTTCCATGCTTACTTTTGCATTCTTGAAGGCTGGTACCCGCTCGGCCGATCCCCGTAGAATAGGTTCCATTTTAGCCGCACTATTTGCAAGACGGGCCTTCACATCATTTACATCAACCGCTTTGGCTTTCAGCTCATTAAAAAGATCTTCTCCGGTCTTTTGGGCTGGTTCTTCCGTGGTGGTACCCTCCTGATCTGCCGCTGTATTGGAATTATCTGCGGACTCAGTATCGCAGGCCAGTAAGGTCAGAGCCAAAAAGAGGAATAGATAACTAAAGCGGGCAAATTGGAACATGTGATTGATATTTTCTATTCGAGATATTTCGCTGCAAAGTAAGGCATTCCTTCGCCAAGTCACAAGCACCGGCTATATTTCGGCAAGACCTAGTGCTAGTCCGTACCACTACCTTTTAGAACCTTAGGAAAATCCTTACCTTCCGCTGTCCAATCAAAATTTATCGATCGTCTACTATTGCAAAACGCGATTTACCATGATCAATCTCATTAGTGATACCGTAACCCGCCCCTCCAAACCGATGTTAGAAGCCATGTTGGCTGCCCCCGTTGGCGATGATGTCTTCCAGGAAGATCCTACTGTAAATGCATTGCAAGAATACGCGGCCAGTCTTTTCGGAAAAGAAGCGGCACTATTCTGTCCATCGGGGACTATGACCAACCAAATTGCGATCAAATGCCATACTTCTCCACTGGACGAAGTGATCTGCGATCATTATTCACATGTCTACCAATACGAAACGGCAGGATATGCCTTTAACTCCGGAGTGGCAATGAATCTTATACAGGGAGAGAATGGTAAAATTACTGCTTCGCAGGTGGAAGCTGCCATAAAGCCTGTTTTTGATTGGCTACCGATCAGTAAGCTCGTTGTTTTGGAAAATACCTGCAACAAAGGCGGGGGTAGCTATTACACCTTGAGTGAGATCGATCCTATTCAAGAAGTTTGCCACCGGCGGGGTTTGGCCTTGCACCTCGATGGAGCTAGGCTATTTAATGCGCTGGTAGAAACAGGAGAAACGACTCAAGCAGTAGGCCAGCGATTCGATTCTGTTTCCATTTGCATTTCCAAAGGTTTAGGGGCTCCCGTAGGATCTTTATTAATCGGAGAACGAGATTTCATCCGACAGGCACGTCGTTTTCGTAAAGTGATGGGAGGCGGTATGCGGCAGGCGGGCTATTTAGCTGCCGCCTGTAAGTACGCCTTGGAGAACAATCGGCAACGGCTAAAGATCGATAACGACCGGGCTAAGGAAATCGGGTCTCTGCTGGAAGAATTACCTTATGTAGAGTACGTCAGACCCGTTCAAACGAATATTATCATTTTTGATCTAGTCCAAGGCTTTAGTTCTGATGCTTTCTTTGAGCAATTACGACCATTAGGGATCAACGCGAGTGGGTTTGGACCGCGGACCGTGCGATTTGTTTTTCACCTCGACGTTTCTTTGGAAATGTTTGAGCAAATCAAAACGATTTTACCCCAAATCAAGGCACCCACTTAAAGATCTATCGGCGTAAAAGAGGTTTTACCCGTTGGTACTCCGACGATTGATCTCATCGCGGATCCGGGCTGCTTGCTCGTAGTCTTCTTTGTCCAAAACTTCGGTGAGCATACTATGCAGTTCATCTAGGGTTAAAGAAGATAAAGAGGAGCCTTTTCTTGATGGTGGTTTGGACGAACTTTCTTCCCGGGCACTTTCGACTTGCTGACCTTCCCCTTCTTCCTGGTCTTCTAACACAACGCCTGCTGCATCGAGGATAAACTCATAGGTGTAGATGGGGCAATCAAAACGAACAGCAAGCGCAAGGGCGTCTGAAGTTCGAGAATCGATTTCAATCAATTCTCCGTCTTTCAAACAGATTAGACGAGCGTAAAAAATACCATCCAAAAGATTATTAATCACAACTTCCTTCAAATCAATATTGAAGGTTTCTAGCGTATTCTTAAATAGATCGTGGGTTAACGGGCGATTGGGAGACATACGCTCCATAGCTACGGCAATGGCCTGTGCTTCGAATCCACCGATTACAATTGGCAAACGGCGGGAGCCTTCTTGTTCGCCCAATACTACGGCGTAGTTGTGTGATTGGGTAACACTATGGGAAAGGGCAACAATATCCAGTTCTATCTTCTTCATGCAAACTCCTGTTCTATGATTCAGGTGTTAGACGATCCTAGTGTCCTTTTTTTGGGCCAGAATGAGCATATGCATAAATTCTGGAGGCTACTAGGCCTTTCTTAAAATGAGGGAATCTTCTGTAAAATGCGAGGAAATCCTCTAAGGCAATTTCGCACGGAGCAAACTCCATTTTCAAAAGGTGGTGCAAAGGTATTAAATCTAAGCGAACAAATCTGTTTATCCCTTTATTTTTGCTGCCTCCCAGAGAACATCCATTTCTTCTAACTTCATTTCACGCAAGTCTTTCGTTGCGTGTTCTTCTATATATTGAAACCGGTATTTGAATTTTTG
>JBCDIO010000423.1:0-4477 GCA_038748815.1 Bacteroidota bacterium | reverse complement strand
GTTATTCTTTCACGGTGGATGATGATAATATGTGTGGTCCGATAATCGTGGAAGACCCCATGGTTATTTGTGATTGTACGACGGCTATCGGCGAGATGGACCAGACGCCCATTTCTATTTGTGGTAACGGCCCCGCCATCGCCATTTACGATCCAACCAACGAAGTGCTGGACGGTAACGATGTGGTCAACTTTATCTTGCACAATGGCGACTTAGTTCCGATTCAAACCAATACGGTACCTGAATTTAGTTTCTCACTCGCTTTGACATATGGTACAACCTACTTTATTTCCGCCCAAGCGGGTGATGATAATGGCGTTGGTGGCGTTAGTACGCTAGACCCATGTTTGCAACAGGCACCAGGAACACCAGTCGTCTTTAACGAAGTACCAAACGCCTTGCTTTCGGGTGGGGGTGATATTTGTATTGGTGAGTGTATTGATCTTGATTTGGAAATTACAGGAGGTGTTGGTCCTTATACGGTTGTTTATCAGGATGGTGCTGGTGTCTTAGACACCGTTACGGCCCCGGCAGGAGCTTCCATTCTTACTGTTTGTCCCACGATTTCTACCGTATTCTCCTTAGTTTCATTAGAAGATGCAAATTGTCCAGGTGGGGTGTCGGGTCTATCCGCTGTCACGCTACAAGGGGTACCATTTGGGGCAAATATTACGACAACGATTGATGCGAACAATGAATTTGTAACAGTCTGTTTTGATATTGTAGGTGGAGATACCTCTACCTATGTGGTTACTGGACCTCCGGGAACCATTACTGGATCGGTATTCTGTTCGGATCCTATTCCATGTTCTGCGGGATCTTACTTCTTCCTGGTGCAAGATGGATTTGCATGTATCACCGATACGGTGCAAGGTCCCATTATTTGTAACTGTGTTTCTTCCGCTGGTGTAATGTCCACAACGCCCGTTCTGGAATGTCAATTTGAAACAGTAACGGTGGATACAGCATTTGGGGTTGCACTAGATGGAAACGACGCGTTTATGTACGCACTGCATACGACGGGGGATCCTGAGTTGGGTACGATTTTGGCTACCAGTGATCAGCCGACCTTCCCGTTCGATGAAGCTATTATGGATTGTGATGAAACCTATTACATATCTACCGTTGTAGGTAATGATAACGGGATGGGGATGGTTGACTTGACGGACTCTTGTTTGTCCGTTGCTGCGGGTACACCCGTATTCTTCCATTGCTTGCCAACCGCTAGTATCACCGGTACTACGGCAATTTGCGAAGGGCAGTCAGCCTCCATTGCCTTTAGTTTGAGTGGAGAAGGTCCGTTCAATATCGTAATCAATGTAGATGGGGTTGATACGACTCTCATGATGGTAAACGATATGGATGACTGGACAGTAAGTCCAAACACTACCACTACCTACACGTTGGTTAGTGTAGACGATTTAACGACTGGCTGTTTCAATACAGCTTCCGAAGAGGTTACGATAACGGTCAACCCAGTAGTATTTGCTGGCCAAGATGCTGTGGAGTCCAGAATATGTGAAGGAGAAACCCTAATTGTTGATTTGTTTGCTCAGATTGATGGTGAAGACATTGGAGGAGCCTGGACGGAAACGTCAGGAACATCTTCGATTGGAGGTGCTTTCAATGCGGCGGCGGCTACCTTCAACACTACGGGCCAAGCTCCCGGCACCTACGAATTTACCTACACGGTCCAAGGTATTGATCCTTGCCCAGATGATGCTATTGCGGTTCAGGTTATTGTAGACCCATTACCGATCGCAGATGCTGGCCAAGATCAGCAGTTAACCTGTGATGTATTGGATGCTACCTTAGGAGGTTCCTCTAGTGTTGGGCCTAACATTGTTTATCAGTGGGTGGACCAAGATGGCATTCAAGTAAGTACAGCCTCTACCTATTTAACGGATATTGGAGGTACTTACACACTCACCGTTCTTGATGAAGTGACGGGCTGTACTACTACTGATCAGGTAGTAGTTATGGCAATGATTGATGAGTTAGAAACCTTCTTGACGGTTTCTGATGTGGGATGTTTCGGTGATGCCGATGGTGCTTTCACCATTGATTCTATTGCAGGTGGGGTAGAACCATACCTATGCTCTCTGAATGGTTCTCCATTTACTTCACAAAAATTGTTCACCAACCTGGATGCTGGATCCTACAGCCTAATGGTTATGGACGCGAATGGTTGTGAAGAGGAAATTACTTTCTTGATTACCCAGCCGGATGAGCTAGATGTCGAGATTGTCGGTAATTTTGAGGGAGAAGAAGACGAAATGATTCTAGGCGATAGCTTGCTGTTGACGATTATTACGAACGTTGGGTTCGAAAATCTAGACTCCATCGTTTGGACCCCAAGCGAGTTAGTTCCTTGTGATACTTGCGAGAATGTATACGTGATGCCGTCTTCTACGACTAACTTCTCCATTATGGTTGAATCGGATGGTTGTACGGATACGGATGATCTACGGGTGCTGGTTCGTAAGACCCGTCCGGTGTTCATTCCAAATGGTTTCTCACCGAATGGGGACTTAGCCAACGATGTCTTCTACATCCAAGCGGGACCGAGTGTGGTCAAAGTAAATGCCTTCTTGGTATTCAACCGCTGGGGAGAAACCGTATACCAGGCCTACGACTTCTTGCCAAATGATCCAGCCTTTGGTTGGGATGGCACACACCGTGGCCAGACGATGAATCCAAGTGTATTTGTCTACTACGCGGAGATTGAGTTCTCCGATGGTTTAGTAGAGATTTACAAAGGAGATGTTAGCCTGATTCGCTAGAAAGGATAATTTTAATTGAGCTTGATATTCGAAGGGCTCCCGCGTTGTGGGAGCCCTTTTTTACGCAAGTACTTTTACTAGATCGACGATTCCGCTAATAATGTATTGAATACCAATGGCCATTACTAGAAAGCCCATAATCCGAGAGAGGGCTTTAAGTCCGGCAAAGCCGAGGAGTTTAAACAGGTAAGGGGAATAACGAAGAATTAAAAAAACGATTAATCCTAAAAGAACGACCACTCCGGCAATTAAACTTCGTTCCAAGGGCATGGTATGCTCGGCATAAAGCCCAATTAATAAGGATATAGACCCCGGCCCACTTAGTAGGGGCATCGCCATGGGAGAAAAGGAAATATCTTCTTTCGAGATGGCTTCTTCCTTAACCTTTGTGGTAATGGCCCGGCTTTCGGCAAACTTACCGCTCAAAAGGGCATATCCTGAGCTTAGGATAACCAAACCTCCCGCAATCTTCATGGAGTTAAGGCTAATACCGAAAAAGCTTAGGATCAAGCTTCCGGCTAGAAAGAAACTCAAAAGGATTAGCACAAAATACAGACTCGTCTGCATGGCTGTTTTTACTCGTTTCTTTGGGCCATATTGCGGGGTCATCGCTAAAAATACGGGGACCGCCCCCAAAGGGTTCACAACGGAAAATAAGGATCCGAGGACCGCAAGGAATAATTCTAACATTTTCTCTTTCTTTAAAATTTAAGTCGGTTTAATGAATGAAATTTGGTTGCTCCAAAAAGAAAATTTGGATTTGCAGTTTAAGTAAAGCCAGTAATACATTTTTAGTTCGCGAAAGGTTCCCGGTAAATGATTCATTTTTTTGAAAATTTTAGGGGACCTTTTTGGATCAGGCGGTATTATGAAAAAAGAGAATATCTCTCAAGTTCCTAAAAGCGAGAAAGTAGCCTCATAATCAGTTGTATATGTATTTTGGTATTTACTGATTACCTTTAAGAAGCGCTTTCTCAAGCACCGAACATTTTACCTGTGGAAGTTGAAATAATTGGTAAGCTTAGTAAAGCAGGCGAAAAAAGAGGGAGAACGATAGCCCCAGAAGATAACCTATTGGCGTGAGCCATTTTTAGACTAGCGTATTTTCGAAGTGGGCCAAGGCGAAACACAAGAACCAACACTCATTTCTAAACATTCAGAACATGTTATCGGAAAACCTACGTGGGGTCATAACTACCCTAGCGATTATCGGAATGATCGTACTCTTGATCCTGATCGCTCGGCAGTGTACGACCCCTGACTTCTTCTACGAACCTTTCACAGAAGAAGGATTGCCTAGTGGCTGGGAAACCCAATTGAATGGCGACATTTCCGCTGATTGGTCTTGGACCTCAGACGGTACCGCCAGTAATGGTAAATATTGGGAGGAGCGGCCCGCTATTCAATCCGCTTCGAAAAAAGGAGCCTTTGTCTTCGATTCCGACGGGCAAGATCCCAATGCTGAACTGCCAAACCACAACGCTAGTTTGATTTCACCAGAAATCCGTGCGACTCGACAAATGGAGGTTGTTTATCTGAGTTTCTACGAATACTATCGCAACTATGAATCCAAGGCAATGATCGAGGTGTTTGGCGATAGCAATGCCGATGGCAAGGCCGATACCTGGATTGATATTACGGCAGAAGCTATTGTCGGCGTAGATAATAGTGCCTTAGGTAAAAATCTAGAAACG
>JBCDIO010000422.1:0-4478 GCA_038748815.1 Bacteroidota bacterium | reverse complement strand
CGGTATGAATATCATTGTAGATGATGATGATTTTCCACTCATCATCAAAGTGGCTTCCCTACCGGGTGCGCGCATGCAGGTATACTTCTTAGACAACGAAGATTTCTTCAAGCGCAAAGCCATTTTCCACGACGAAGATGAACAGTTGTTTGACGACAATGCCGATCGCATGGTATTCTTCTGCAAAGGTGTCATCGAAACGGTAAAAAAATTCGGCTGGCCTCCTAATATCGTGCATTGTCACGGATGGATGACTAGTTTGATCCCTCTATATTTGAAAACGGCTTACCAAAACGAACCGTTATTCAAGCAGTCTAAGGTCATTTACTCCGCTTACGAAGGAAGCCCCGAAGCTACCTTCCCTATGGATTTCATCAGCAAAGCCTCTATCAATAACATGGATGAAGGCAATCTGGATATTTTCAAAGGGGAGAACGGTATTCAACTTCACCAAGGGGGTATTCTGCACGCGGATGCCAGTATCCAAGGTAGCGCAGAAATGCCTACCCCGGTAGCTGAGGCATTTGCAAATTCCGAAAAACCGTTACTTCCTTTCCAAGATGGGGAGGACAAGCTGTCCGCTTATCTAGATTTTTATAACTCACTTCTGGAAGAAGAAGTTGAAGGGTAATTTCTGGAAAGCCCGAATCGGAAACGTACACAAATTTACCGCTAACTATCTCTATTGTACCGATTGGATCTTTCCAGCCGGTACAATCTATTATGGTGTCTAACGTTAAAATGGAGGCACCATTACTGTTCTTGAATTAGGTTTTAATTTTTAGACAGGAACAAGGATGCACCAAAAAAAATTGGTTTCCTTTGCGTGCAGAACTTGTTTTCTGGTTACCCGACTTCTCCGGCAGAAGGACTCCGGTCGAATCAGTTTCTCGGAGTTATTATCCATAAGTATACATGATGGTTTTCACAAAACAGGGCTTATCTGCAATCGTTTGTACGGCCTTTGCCCTCAGTTTAATTTTTGCTTGTAGCAAGCCTACAATCATTGGTTCTGACCTATTGGAGCAGGATTTAATCAACGTAGGTTTTACCGATACCTCCACGTTGAGAGCGTTCACTCGCATGGGTGATTCCACGCGGACCTACGACCCTGCTCTGGGTAACCAATTGGAAGCGTATTTATGCGGTCAGTTTCGGGACCCCATCTTTGGACTAACCAAAGCGGTGCCAACTTTCCAGATACGGTTGAATACTATCCCACCCGATTTCGAGAATGCCGTCGTGGATTCCATCGTATTTGTCGCTCCATGGAGCGAAACTCCAACTTATGGTAACCTAAATACTAACTACGATCTGCAGCTGCTAACCATTAATGAAGAACTGGATAATACCGAGCAATACTTTTCGAACGAAACCTTTATGGCCGATCGACTTGTTGGTCAAACCTTTTTTCAACCGAATCCCGAAGATAGTATCGTTATCCAGGCTTACGGGGAAGATCCCGGAGTTACCCAAACCCTGAGCCCACAGGTCCGCATTCCGGTTTTTTCTGGTTTCGCACAAGATTTAGTTTCGAAAGATCCCGGTGTATTCCTGAATGACTCCTCTTTTCTGGCTAACTACCCTGGCTTTCAACTTCGCAGTGGAAGCCAACTGCCTGGTATCCTAAGCTTTGATCTTCAATCCACAAATGCTGGCCTGCGGGTATACTATACAGTAGATACGATTAGCCTCGAATACCTATTCCCACTACAGACCAGTAGTGTAAGAATGGTAAGCTTTGATCATGATTATTCGGGTACGCCCCTTGAAGAATTCATCGAAAATGAACAACTTGGCGATAGTTTATTATTTTTACAAGGGATGGCCGGGGTAAGTCCAGTTTTTGAGATTTCCTATCCCGAAGCCTTTCAAGGACAGTTGGTAAATCGGGCAGAGCTCGAAATCACCGTTCTAACACTCCCCGGAGACGACGAGTCCATTTATTCTCCCATCGACCGAATCTTAGTGGCTGAAGTCAACGAAGAAGATAACTCTCTCCTTGTGATCCAAGATGTACTGGTTGCCTTGGATAGGGATAATTTAGCCGATTATGATTTCTTATTTGGCGGATTCCCTACGGATGATTCACCACAGAAATATCGATTGAATATCACTGCGCATTTCCAAGAAATGCGGGATGGATTTCGCTCGAAAAGAATTTTACTTACCGGTTTAACTCGGGCTCAACAACCATCACGGGTAGTTATTTGTGGCCCGGATCACCCGGAATACCCCGCCAAACTAAACATCAGTTTTACCGACTTTTAAGAACCACCCCCAAATTAAACACTCTTAAAATGTGTGGAATTGTAGCTTACATTGGACAAAAAGAGGCTTATCCTATTCTTATCAAAGGCCTTCGTCGCTTAGAGTACCGTGGGTACGATAGTGCTGGCATCGCCCTCCAGAATGGGGACTTGCATATCTATAAAAAGAAAGGAAAAGTTCAAGAATTAGTCGACTTCGCCGTCGATAAGGACATTACTGGAACCGCAGGAATTGGACATACTCGTTGGGCCACACACGGTAAACCAGACGATGTCAACGCCCATCCACACACCTCCGGCAATGGACGTCTTACGCTGGTCCATAATGGAATCATCGAAAACTACAGCCTCTTGAAAAAGGCGCTAGAAAAGGAAGGTCATATTTTCGAAACCGAGACGGATACCGAGGTACTGATTCACTTGATTGAGGAGGTTCAGAATCGGGATAATCTTCCATTAGAAGAAGCCGTTCGGATAGCCTTATCCAAAGTCAATGGAGCCTACGCAATTGTAGTAATGGATAAAAATGATCCTGACAAACTGGTTGGCGCACGGAAAGCGAGCCCTTTGGTCATCGGGATTGGAGAAAAAGAGTTTTACATGGCTTCGGATGCGACGCCAATCGTAGAATATACCAAGCAAGTGGTTTATTTAAACGATGAAGAAATCGCCGTCGTTAATCGAAGTGGAGATTTGGAGATCAAAACCATTGCCAACGAAAAACAAACCCCCTTCGTCCAGGAACTCAACATGCAGATCGAGATGCTTGAAAAAGGCGGATACGATTATTTCATGATGAAAGAAATCCACGAACAGCCAAAGACCATCGCCGACTGTATGCGGGGACGGATCAATGCGCAAGAAGGATGGATTCGTTTAGGTGGGGTAGAGCAGCATTCTACTCGCATTGCCCAAGCTAATCGCTTCATTATTGTAGCCTGCGGAACTTCTTGGCACGCTGCTTTAATTGCGGAGTACGTTCTAGAAGATTTGGCCAGAATGAACGTGGAAGTAGAATACGCTTCCGAGTTTCGTTATCGTAACCCTATTCTTAGTGAGAATGATGTGGTCATTGCGATCTCACAGTCGGGAGAAACTGCAGACACCCTTGCTGCCTTGGAATTAGCAAAGAATAAAGGGGCACTTACCTACGGGATAGTGAATTCCGTTGGGTCTTCCATTGCGCGCATGACCGACGCCGGTTCTTATATCCACGCAGGGCCCGAAATTGGAGTAGCCTCGACCAAAGCCTTTACCGGACAGGTCATGCTCTTGACCATGATGGCCCTGAGTACGGCCCACAAACGCGGAACACTCTCTCAATCGTACTACCAGCTTCTTTTGCGGGAGTTGGAAACAATACCAAGTAAAGTACAAGAGCTACTCGATAAATCGAGTGCTCAAATCGAATATATTGCCGGGGAGATTAAAGACGCCAGCAATGCTTTATATCTAGGTCGCGGAGTGAACTTCCCCGTGGCACTAGAAGGAGCATTGAAGCTAAAGGAAATCTCTTATATTCACGCCGAAGGGTACCCAGCGGCAGAAATGAAGCACGGTCCCATCGCTTTGATCGATGAAAATATGCCGGTGATCGTGATCGCCACTAATAAGTCCGCGTACGAGAAGATCGCCAGCAATATCCAGGAGGTAAAAGCCCGTAAAGGAGTGGTTATTGCCGTAGTTACCGAAGGAGATCAGGTGATTTCCAAAATTGCGGACTACACCATTGAAATTCCAGATACGGAAGAACCACTTACTCCTCTTTTATCGGTCATCCCCATGCAGCTACTTTCGTACCACATCGCGGTACTACGGGGCTGCAACGTTGACCAACCCCGAAACTTAGCCAAATCTGTTACCGTAGAATAATTTACCCTATGGAGAAAATGATGAACATGGAATATAATTCGCAAAGAGAGCATTTAATCATCCCAGAATACGGCCGCAACGTCCAAAACCTGATTGCCCATGCCAAAGGGATCGAGAATCCTGAATTGCGCCAGGCATTTACCGAAAAGGTCGTTGAGCTCATGATGCAAATGCATCCTCAGAATAAAAACCTAGAAGATTATCGCGATAAGATTTGGCTTCACCTGTTTCGAATTGCGAAATATGAGTTGGATGTTACCCCTCCGGAAGGCGTGACCATTCCTTCCGAAGAAGAATTGGCCAAAGGTCCAGACCACGTTGGCTATCCACGCCATG
>JBCDIO010000421.1:0-4483 GCA_038748815.1 Bacteroidota bacterium | reverse complement strand
CTTGGCCGTTGGTTTCAAAGCTTTCGGCCAAGCTACAACAGGGGGCCTTACGAAGTTCTTTGCTAGAAATAGTCTCTACGTTGAGAGTTGTGACGGTCGATACAAAATTATCGCGTCGCTCGGCGGCTACTTCTACGGTCATCAGATCATAGATACCTTCGATAATAATCTCGACGTGAAATTCGTCGGGTCTAACTTCCACACGAAGAGGTTCGTATCCAACATATTCGACGATTAAATGCGTACCGGCGGGATCAATGAGGATTTCGAAGAAGCCATCTTCGTTAGCTACGGCCCCAATATCGGTACCTTCCCACATTAGAGTGGCTCCGAATAACTTTTCTCCGCGATCGTTTTCTACGGTACCCGTCACGGTGTCTTGGCTCCAAAGGGTGAAGGGGGCCAGAAATAGTATAAATAGTAAACGTTGCATAGTCATTTTTGCTACGATGAGTAAGAGACTCCAGGTGGAGCCTAATTCAATCTAAAGTCGGGCAAAAATGCTGGCTAACAGAGGTAGGATTGAAAGAGAATCCGCACTTCTTTCCCAGATATGAGGGGAGGGGGCGGATTAGAATAGGTGATAGGATATTGGCTTGGCGCGGTGTTTTTCTGCCAATTGGGGACGACTCCAGTAGTTACCGGGGAAAGATCGAAGCTGGGAAGCTCCATACTTTCAAGGCTGGAGGCAATCGCTGACTCGTCTAGCTGAAAGTAGTCGGTAGCCGAATCGTTACAGCCATGATCCTGTTCGTGATCATCATGAAACTGGCAGCTGGCTTGCGCGGCGGCCATTCTGCAACAAGGAGGTAACTGAGCCAGCTCGGCATCGTGCCGACAGGTGGGCTCAATCGTAAACAAAGAAGAAACGGCCTCTCCTTTACAAAGACAATACAGTTGATGTACGGTAACACCCGTTTGACCCAATGCCAGAATGGGCACGAGTAAAAGGGAAACCGTTTGTCTAAGTATCGTCTTCATACTAAAGAATTTGTTGCATGCTTACCGAGGCAAGCATGCAACAAAAATATTACTCTTTATCTGCTTCCGCAATAATGTCTTCCAGTTCTTCTTCATCACCGGGCGAATAACCATTGTGGGTGTAGATGATATTTCCGTTCCGATCTACTACAAAAGTTTGTGGAATGGTGTTGAAGTTAAAAGCCGTTTGTAAATCTTGGTCATTGCCAGCCAGAATGGTGTATTCCCATCCTTTGGTAGCTACCAAGCCCGGTACCTGGCTCAACATCCGACGAGTATCGATGGTGATCGCCACCAATTCTACATCGTATTCATCTTGCCAATCGGGGTATAAGTCGGCGATCGCATCCAGTTCACGCTGACAAGGCTTACACCAAGTAGCCCAGAAGCTAATCACGGTGATTTTGTCTTTACTTACTCCGTAGGTATCCTTAAGGTTAACGGTCTGACCATCGAGGGTCTTTACATTTACGTTGGGAATCGGTTGTCCCTGTCCAAAAACGAAAGTTGCCGATAGAATTAGGCAAAGGACTAAAGAAAATTTAAGCAATTTCATAGAGAAGAAATGATTTACAGAAATGGTGGTTGGGCTGCATATCTCCAATGGGAGGGAAGAAGCCTTAGCTCAATTAAAATCAAACAGTGCAAAGGTACATTTATTTGGTATTCGGTACTCTCAAGAAAATGTTAAGTAATGTTGCGGACGCCTAAGTGCTAAAAAATGTACATATTCGGACGCAAAACGAAAGTAGATTACGACAGCTAAGAGGGAACTATTAACTTTAAGCCCCTTTGAGATTCGATCTCAACAGCAACCAACCAATGAGGATAATAGAAAGCAATCAGACTTATAACAAAGAAAAGACCTGATAAAGACACGGTTCTATGAAAATGGTAAAGCTACTTTTAGTTAGCACGCTTTTGATCCTGCCCGCTTTGACTTGGGCGCAGCAAGGGGGTCGGGTGTCCGGTAACCTTCAACTGAATGCCAATATCTTCTTACGAGATACACTAATCGGCGCAGCAAACACGCCGCAGTACGACCACCAATTCTTCGGTAACGAAGCCTGGATGAACCTCAATTACAGTAATTGGGGGTTCGATTTTGGACTACGCTTTGATATGTTCAATAACTCCAACCTGTTAAACCCCCAAAGTAGTTACTCGGCTCGTGGAATAGGGCGTTGGTTTGTGCGGAAGAAACTGGATCGGCTAACTGCCGAAGCGGGATATCTCTACGGGCAGATTGGTTCTGGGGCAATCTTCCGGGCTTGGGAGCAACGGCCCCTAGGAATTGACAATTCGCTTTTTGGTGCCCGGGTTGGTTGGGAATTCAACGAAAATTGGAATGCGGTCGGCTTCTCCGGTGTGCAAAAGCAACAGTTCGATATTTATCGTTCCATTATTTCTGGGATGAACATCGAAGGGTTTATCGTAGGTGATTCTTCTATGGTGACCTTAGCACCCGGTTTAGGAATCGTTAACCGTACTTTAGACGATCAATCGATGGCTTCTCTGGTTTCGAGCCTGAATACCTACAGCGAAGACGATATTTTCGTTCCCGTTTACAATACCTATGCGTTTTCTGCTTATAATACCCTAACCGCAGGTCGTTTCAATTGGTATATTGAAGGCGCTTACAAAACAGAGGATAACTTGGTGGAGCCAGAAGGAACCAGGATTTCTCCGGTAACGGGTGATACTTTGGTTGGGGAGAAACTATTTAAAGCTCCGGGGAATTTCATTTATACGTCATTGAATTATGCTACTAAAGGACTTTCGGTGACTCTAGAAGGAAAGCGTACGCAAAACTTTACCTTCCGCACCCGTCCCCAGGAAGCTCTAAATATGGGTTTGGTGAACTTCCTACCGCCAATGACTCGGCTCAATACCTATCGGCTGACGGCTCGGTATAATGCCGCTACCCAAGATTTGGGAGAGATCGCCTATTTGGCAGATATACGTTATGCACCCAACCGCAAGGTTTCTTTCAACGTCAATTTTTCTAACCTCCAAACCTTGGAAGGAGATTTACTGTACCGGGAGGTTTACACGGAGTTCGCCTTGAAGAAAAAACGGAAATGGGCCCTACAAACCGGGGTACAAATCCAAAATTATAATCAGGAAGTCTACGAAGGAAAACCGGATGCGCCCATCGTCGAAACCTTTACTCCATACGTTGATTTCCTATACCGCCTATCGCGCAAGAAATCGGTGCGCTTCGAGGCACAGTACATGTTGACCGGTGCGGATGATAAAGACCAGCGCCACGATTACGGGGACTGGCTCTTTGCGCAGGTTGAATTTTCTATTGCCCCGCACTGGAATATTACAGTGTCCGACATGTATAATGCGCGTCCTGGTAAAAATTCTCCATCGGATGCAACCGGTGAGAAACAGCAAATTCACTATCCGCGCTTTGATGTGTTCTACACCTATAAAGCCAGTCGGATTAGTTTAAGTTATATTAAGCAGGTAGAAGGGGTTGTCTGTTCGGGCGGTGTTTGCCGGCTGGAGCCAGCCTTTAGTGGGGTGAGATTAACCTTGAACTCTAGCTTCTAATTCAAAAAATGTAAAAGCCATGAAAAAGATTTTATTCTTCGCCTTCGGCTTAGGTGTTCTTTTGACCAGTTGTGAAGAAATTGCACCAACGGTTACCCCGCTCACCGGGCCTCCCGTTGATACAATACCCGATGTAGGGGATCAATTACGGCAAGTTCTCATTGAAGAATTCACGGGTGTGCGCTGTGTACAGTGTCCCGGTGGAAGTGCCGAGGTTGAAAACCTGTTGGCTATCCACGGTCCTCAGTTGATTGCGGTACAGATACACGCTGGGGACTTCGCTCCACCCTTTACGAATGAGAGTACCTTCGATTTTCGCACCCAGGAGGGCGATGAAATTATTAACTACTTAGGGAAGCCATTGACTTATCCTTCGGCAGTCGTTAATCGCCGCTTGTTCGACGATGAACTGGACTTGCAACTAGGCAAAAATTCCTGGGCGGGGTACATTGATATTGAGAAAGCCGAGACTCCTAAAGTGAAAATTGCGCTGGAATTGGAACATGATGAAGCAGCCAATCGGATCAATGCCGACGTAACCCTGTTTGTGGAAGAGCAAGTGATGGATCCAGACATTCGACTTTCCCTAATGCTGACCGAAAGTGGGATTGTGGATTTACAAGACACTCCAGATGGCAAAAATTTCGACTATGTACACAAACACGTGCTTCGCGAAATGCTAACGCCCTTTAATGGAGATATTGTTCCCTCTCCCTTAATCCCCGGGACTACTAGTCAGTACAATTATTCTATTGAGGTATCTCCGGACTGGGACGTTGAAAAATGTACCATTATCGCCTTCGTCAGTTTAGAGGGGCCAAACTTAGACGTTTTACAAGCCATTGAACGAAGTGTAATCGAATAATCTACCATACTCTTAGTATCTTTGCCCACCAAACACATACAACGGGCCGCTATGTGAACTTTTAGCGGCCCGTTG
>JBCDIO010000420.1:0-4486 GCA_038748815.1 Bacteroidota bacterium | reverse complement strand
CAGCTACACGCCGGAGCACTGGGTAATTATCTGCGAGTTTTTGAAGAAAAACTAGATGGGCAAATATTTGCTCGTGATAAAGCTTTGCCCCTTGAGTTGGAAAAAGCCGAAGAGGTATCAGACGGCCAAAAGTTCTATTGGGGGCTAGAGGCCGGTTTAGGTGCTTCGTACCGACTTCGTAAGCATCTATTATTTCGAGGAGACTTAATGTATCAATACGATTTTGCTAAATGGCGGCCAGTGGCTCAATTGGGCCTTGGGTACCAGTTTTAAGGGAGAATATTTCGAACGGAAGCAACCCTTTTTAGGGTTTTTGTACAATAGCTTTTAGAATAATTAATTAACAAAAATAAAATGTTCATGCGCTTACGAAGTTTGCTGTTTTTGGCCCTTGTTGTACTACTAGCTAGCTGTTCCAAAGAGGATCTAGCAACTACCGTAACGAATGATGAAATTACGTTGATGGGGCTGGTTATGGGGGATGAGCAGGGTGATGGAAAAGAAGGAAAAGACTACGAAAAGAAAGAAGATTGTTTAGAATTAGTGTTTCCAGTTACGGTTACTATGCCCGATGATTCTTCCCTTACAGGAGCCGATGAGGAGGACCTATGGGATGCTGTCAAGGCTTGGTACGAAGCCAATCCGAATTCCGACGAGCGTCCTAGCTTTGTCTATCCGCTGGAGGTGATTATTCCAGAGGGTACTACTAAGACGGCGAATAGCGAAGAAGAGTTAAAATCCTTGTTCGAATATTGTGGCGAAAAAGAAGGGTCTTGTTTTGAGTACGTATTGCCACTTACGGTGATCATGCCCGACGGTTCGAGTATTGCCATCGAGGGAGAAACGGATTGGGAGCAGGTACGTAGCTGGTACGAGGCCAACCCCGACGAAGAAGATAAATTTACCTTTGAATTTCCAGTAGAGGTAAAAGTAGAAGACGGAGAAATCAAGACCATTGAAGATCAAGAAGGTATCAATGACCTAGAAAAGCTTTGTGAAGGAGAAAGAAAGGATTGTGTGGAGTATGTACTTCCTGTTAGTATGACGCTACCGGATGGCAGCGTGGTTACGATCAACGAAGAAGGGGATTGGCAAATGGTCGAGGATTGGTACGATGCTAATCCCGACGCAGAGGAACGCCCAACCTTAAACTTCCCGGTTGATATCTACGGGGAGGATGGAGAGATCATCACCGTTGCCGATGAAGACGAGCTGAAAGACTTGGCGGGTGAATGTTACGAAGACGGAGAAAAGGATTGCTTCGAATGGATGCTTCCGGTTTCTTGGACCATGCCGGATGGTTCTTCCTTCACAGTGGCTGAGGAAGCCGATTGGGAAGCCTTTAAAGATTGGTTCGATTTGAACCCTGGCTACGAAGGAGAGGCAATCCTGGAGTTTCCGGTTACAGTGGTCTTCCCGGATGAGTCGACCCAGACCGTTAACAATGAGGCCGAGATGGATGCTTTTAAGGCAGAATGTGAGGGGTAGTACAGGAAAATAGGGTATTTGTTTACGTCCACGCCCCCGAGTACTCGGGGGCGTGGACGTATAAGGCTCTCCCAAGTTGAGGAACTTCCGAAAAAGAAGCAAAACAGTAGGATGTAAGAGTTTGGGTGGAAAGTGGATTTTTAAGCAGCAAATTTGATCGCAAAATCTCAACACTACCAGTGACTGTATAGAATACAGAAAATCGTAAAACAAATCACTGGTAAATAGACAGCCAAAACGGAAGGATTTGAGTCGTTCTCACTCGCCTCTGCCCTCGTATACATGGTTGCACCCCAAGCACTTGGGGTAGCTAACATGGTTAATCCATTGGCTTCCCGGTTCACTCACTCACACCACTTCGCTTCGAGTTTAGATAAATTGGAAGAAGTGTTCATATCTAAATATCAAAACAATGAGCATCAAAACACAATTTTTGCTTTATCCATTACTGTTGATGGGGGTATTTTTAGTGTTTGCAAGCAGTTGTCAAAAAGATGATGTTGATATTATTACAGGCAGTTTTACCGACCCTCGTGATGGCAAGGTTTATCAAACCGTAGCCATAGGCAATCAAGTATGGATGGCAGAAAATCTTGCTTATTTACCAAACGTTGTAGGAGCTGGTACAGGCTCACAAACCACCCCACATTATTACGTTTATGATTATAATGGCAGCGATGTAAACGCAGCTAAAGCCACAAGCAATTACGCCACTTATGGTGTTTTGTACAACTGGACTGCGGCCGTTAACGCTTGCCCTGGCGGCTGGCATTTACCAAGTCAGCTTGAGTGGATTGAATTAACCGATTACTTGGACGGCGAAGAGGTAGCCGGAGGCAAACTAAAAGAAACTGGCACAGCGCATTGGTTCAGTCCAAATACCGGGGCAACTGACGCAGTTGGCTTTACAGCCCTTCCTGGTGGTTACCGTAACCTCGATGGTTCGTTCATCGAATTTGGTACCAACGGTGCTTGGTGGAGTGCTACCGAGACGGACACCAATTACGCTTGGGGCCGGTATATGGGCTCCGATTACAGTTATGTAGGCGGAGACGATGGCGATAAGGAGATAGGTGGGTGTGTACGTTGCTTACGGGATTAGAATAGGGCATAAACCAGATTATTGGTTCGATGAGATTCATTTGCGAGCCCCTTATTTTAAGGAACAAGGGCTAGGGTGGATGGCTTGGTTAATGGCTCTTCTTTGCGCCTTCTTTACGTCTACGACCCCGAGTACTCGGGGTCGTAGACGAATGAGGTCCTCCTAAGTTGAAAAAATAGGGAAAAGTTGCAGAATAACGTCAAGTAAAAATTCGAGTAGAAAGTGGATTTTCTGCAAGAATCTTTTCATTAAGGCTTGACAATTCCACTACGTATAGCAAACAAAACCAAGCCCGCTACATTTCGCATGCCAGTCTTACTCAAAAGATTTTTACGGTGCCCTTCAATAGTAGCCGTTGCCAGGTATAGAGCCTCCCCAATTTCTCTCGTCGTTTTTTGCTGACAAATTAATTGAAGAACTTCTAATTCGCGTGGTGTGAGTCTTACTTCCGTTGGGAAGGGGAACGGTTTATCCTCTGGGTTTTGCACTTGATGCAAAAGTGCTTTAACTACTGCTTCACTGAAGAAAAACCCAGTCGTTTGGACTTGTAGTATGGCTGGCTTTAGCTCATCGGCCGCCATATCTTTCAGTAGGTAGCCACTAGCCCCTATTTTCATCATGCGAGCGATCAGATGTTCATCATTGTGCATGGACAGGAGCAGGACTTTAATATCTGGATATTTCTCTTTAAGGATTTTAGTGGTTTTAAATCCATCCAAAACGGGCATTTCCATATCTAGTAAAATAACATCTAGATCCTTCCCATCAATTTGGTCGAGGAGGTCCTGGCCGTTTTTAGCTTCTAAGCCTACCTCAATCCCTTCAATGGAATTTAAAATAGATAAGAGGCCATCCCGAAAGAGCCTTTGGTCATCAACTATGGCAACTTGTATAGACTGCATATTAATCGGTTTTTTGTGATTGAACGGGGCCCTGGATTCGTACGAGAACCCCTTTTCCAGGACTTGAATTAAAACTAGCTTCCCCTTCCATAATCCGAAAACGGCTTTCAATACTCCCTAGTCCTAAGCCCAAACCTTCTTTGGCACTTCGTTGATATTGGTCGTACTCGAAGCCTTTTCCATCATCTCGGTAGCTGTAGTCCAGTTGTCCATCGGCAAAATGGAGTTGTAGGTAAATGTTCTGAGCTTCAGCATATTTGAGGGTATTATTCAATAACTCTTGGGTGATTCGGTAGATGGCCAATTCTTTTTGCTCTTCGAACGGGTAATATCCCTGATGAATATAGTGGACTTCGAGATTGGCTCCTCCGGTCGTTTTGGATAATAAGTCCTGGAGTGCGTCGACGAGGCCAAAGCGTTGCAAATTGACAGGGAGTAGGTCGCGGGTAATCGTACGAATACTTCCCATCGCTTCTTTGATTAGACTGCTGGACTGCTGCTGCGCATTGGAGGCAGGGGAGTTCGGGGTAGAATTTACTTGATTGAGGTAGAGGGCTGCTCCGGAGAGTAAGCTACCAATGCTGTCGTGTAAATCCTGGGCGATGCGTTTGCGTTCTTCCTCTTGGGTGATGATGGCGCCTTGCAGAAGCTCCTTTTGGAAGGAAATTTCGAGTTGGGCTATTTCTTCTTGTTTATGAATAAGTTGTCTTTGGTATACAACTACAAAGGTCACAATTCCAATAGCTAGGAGGAGCATTCCTAGCATCCCTGAAACTAATAGACGATAGAATTCGATTTCGGATGGATCCATAAAGCGAAGAAATAAAATAAGTAAAGAATAATGCTGAGGATTACATTTATTCCCCAGAAAATAAGACTTATTCGCTCGGAGTCAAAGATGTAGTCACTAAAAAGGAAAAGAAAAAAAGCGGCAGAAAAATAAATGAGTGACCCTGTTCCTAACCAAAATAGGGGTTCTTTTGTAAAGTCGCTT
>JBCDIO010000419.1:0-4486 GCA_038748815.1 Bacteroidota bacterium | reverse complement strand
TGAAGATGGAGCACACGCACTATTGTTCTAATGCGGAAGTGGTAAAGAATAAAGTGTACGGCTACAACTATACACCGGGTGGTTTACAGCAAAAGCCCTATATCGATCATACCTGGCCTTACGCCGCGGGTTCTTTGTGTAGCAGTGTAGGAGATCAGTACATCTGGTCTGAAGCACTACACAACGGGAAGGTTTTCAAGAATGATTTATACCGACAAATGATTACTCCCGGCGCCTTAAATAATGGCGCTAAGCTAAGCTACGCTATGGGCTTGGTTAATTTCATGAACTATGGACACCGCGAGATCTCCCACGGAGGAGGAATCCATGGATTTCTGTCCCATAGTTGCTACTACCCGGACGAAGATTTACATATTATTTGTCTGACCAATTCGGCGGGCCCTAATGGTGGTAATTACTTTACCGAACGGGTAGCCTTTGAATTGATGGAGAAAAAGGAATACCAAGCTGTCACGATGGATATAGACACCAAATCCTTGGAAGGAAACTATAAAGGAGAGGTACGTGGTTCGGAGCTTTCGGCCAAGATGGAGGCGATTCCTGAAGGCTTTACGGTGCAGTATAACGGCGAAGGAACCCCCGATACCTTATCGTTGTACGTAGGTAATAACACCTGGATGGATGGGAATACGACCGTTGTGGTGAAGGATGGAGAGTGTCGAGTGAATGAAGTGTACGGGTACTATATTCTGAAGAAAGAATAATGCTGGTTTAGCGCAATAGGGATTTGACCTCAGTCAAATCCCTATTACACGTTGATGCTTAGAAAATCATAGGGCCTTGATCAATTCTATTTTAGCGAACGATATTATTTTTTTGGCTCTTTGCCTGTTGGTGATCAATTTCATCATCGTAGAGTACAGTCGTCAGAAAGCTCGTCAACAAAAGGTGAATAGCGGAGAGCTCTTTGTATTTAGTTTATCTCGTTCTTCTGGGGTTTATTATTTACTTCTAGTGGCGGGCATTGTATTAGTACTTTGGAGATTGATCGATTTTGCAACCCCTTCTACTGTAATGGTGGTTAAAAATAAGGGGTTAGACAGGTTGCTAGGAGAACTTATGAGCGAAAAGACGAGTGTCCAGCCAGTAACTAAACTCCGAGCTGTCCTTTTAGTGATACTTGGCTTTTACGGTATTTTACGTAGCTTTTTGTTTTGGGGAGTCGTTCATTGGGAGGCTGATGAGTATGAAATTCGGGTTTATCGCAATCATCAATTAGCCTTTACTCTAGACACTCAAACGGCCTGGCAGATCTCCTTACTGGACGAGGTTATTGTCGTTGAGGATCCCGAGTCAGAAAGAGCATACTCGATCAGTGATGTAAAGAATTCGGCCCCTAAGCAAGAGGCTTTTCTGGCTTGGTTGGCAACAAAAGGAATCACCTAATTAACCGGACGTCTACCATGCGAATTTTCCATTTTCTATTTCTGCTTTTGGGGCTGAATGCCTACAGCCAAGGGGGTTCTATCTATCCATTCCAAATCAACGGGGAGCTTTTATCCGGTTTGAATATTCCTCCACTAGCCTTGAAAGCACACCCAGAACGGGCTTATTTTCAACGGCGAGTGTACCAAGGGCAGGAGCTGAGCGTGTATATCCTTTCGAGTGAAACGGCGCTCAATGAGATCACCGATTTTCCCATTGACGAATTTGTCTACTATCTCAACGGTCGTGCGAATATTGAAACAGAAGCCGGAGAGCAGCTGCAATTTTTTGCCGGGGACTATCTGTTTGTTCCCAAAGGTTTTTCGGGTAATTGGACCAACTATGGAGGCCCTAAATACCACCTAGAGCTATCGGTTATTGCTAACCGACGAGCCGATAGCACGCAGGTATCTACCGCTAAAAAGCCTTTTTTATTAGACCGCCCCTTGTTGGCGGGTATCGGACTTACGCCTGTTGATTCAGTTCAGTACCGAGACCTCCTTTATGACGGGGTTGAATTAGCCGTTTGGACCGAGTCGGAGGAAGCGAATACCAAGGAAATCGAGGGGTATACTAGAGAAGAATTTCTTCATGTGCTCAATGGGAAGCTTACGCTAACCACTGAAAATGGAGTCACCTTTGAGTACGTTGCGGGTGACTTTCTAATCATACCCAAGGGATTTAGGGGCACCTGGAAGGCAGAGGGACAAAATTTGTTGCGCCTGCTGAAGGTGATACCGAAGTAAGAGGGTTTACCAACCGAACTTCAGAAGAATGAGCTGCACAACTGGATACCTGTTCGAGGTGTTATTGCTGGTATACCATTCAAAAGAAAAACCATGCAAAGCAGCTCCCAACTCCCTGCCCTACAATACGATCAATGGGCTGAATCCCGGACCACCCTACATTTGATCCTCCAAATCATTGGTAAGGCAAAACTTAAATTGACACCACGTAAAAATCACTGGTGGTATATCACCCTGAAGCCTTCTTCGCGGGGCATTAGTACCTACGGAATTCCACTTAATGATGGCCTTGACGCCTTGGATATTCATTTGGACATTCCGGCTCGAGCAGTGGTCTTAGCATGTAGCGACGGCAGGGTAGAGCGTATAGATTTATCGAGTGCTCCGACGGTCGCTCAGTTTTACGAATCCTTCATGGAGGCGCTTGCCGGGTTTGATTTATACCCCAATTTTGTCAAAATCCCCTTGGACATGGCCGTCAAGGAACGCTTTGATCAAATCACGGAGTACCATTTTTACGACTGGGCGATGATTGAAGAATTCTGGAAAGTAATGACCTGGGTAAAGGATGTATTTCAGGAATTTAGTGGCCGTTTCTACGGAAAGACCAGTCCCGTGCATATTTACTGGCACAGCTTGGACATCACCGTGACCCGCTTTTCTGGGAAACGCCTGAGTCCCGATATTGCCAAAGGCATGCGGATGTTTGAACGGGATACTTACTCCCACGAGCAGATCAGTTGTGGATTCTGGGCGGGCGATCCGAAGGTGCCACAAGCCATGTTCTATTCTTATACCTTCCCTTCTCCGGCGGGCCTTAACCAAGAGCCCCTAGAGCCGACTTCAGCAAACTGGAATGATGCTAACGGCAGTCCAATGGCTTTACTGAGCTATGCTGATGTGCGTGCTTCGGAGAACCCACGAGCCACCCTATTAGCCTTTCTGGAGAGTGCCTACCAAGCCGGGGCCAAACGAGCGGGCTGGCCTATTGGGGAACTTACTGCTCCGCCTTTGAGTGAGATGTAGAAAGGATTGTATTGAGTGCACAACGGATACACAAAGTAAGCCGCTTAGCATAACCGATTTCCAGATATTCTTTGCGCCCTTTGCGAGTCCTTAGCGGGCTCCACCTCTAGGTCTCCCTATCGGTGGATAAATCGGCGAGAAAAGGATGTGCTGAGTACTTTGCAGAGCATAACTACGGATTGACAGATATTCTTGGCGTTCTTTGCGGGACCTTAGCGGCCTCCACCTCTAGGTCTCCCTATCGGTGGATAAATCGGCGAGAAAAGACGTGCCGAGTACCTTGCCGGGTATTCCTACGGATTGCCAGATATTCTTGGTGCCCTTTGCGAGTCCTTAGCGGCCTCCACCTCTAGGTCTCCCTATCGGTGGATAAATCGGCGAGAAAAGGATGTGCCGAGTACTTTGCAGAGCATGGCTACGGATTGCCAGATATTCTTGGTGCCCTTTGCGAGTCCTTAGCGGCTTTTGCGAGAAAGGCTTCAACCCGATTCACAAAGGATTACGCAAAGTACGCTACCAAGCATTCCTACGGAATAAATCTTCAGTTATTCAAAGACCTCCAATTTGGATCGCTTCTAATTAGGATAAAAATTTAATGCAACTCTGTTGCAATATTAAAATCTTCTTATCTTTGCAACTAAGTTGCATTAGTACTCTGTTCGTTTCTTTGTATTTCCCCGCTTAAACAAAGTCTGATAAAGGAGCCCAAAATATGGTACAAGTTGATTATGCGTCTTCGAACGCGGTCATATCATCAAATGAAAACAAACTAAAGGGAATACACGAACCTTCTAAGAACATTGCTATCTGGAAACGAGATACCAATGACTTACAGCCGTTTCTTCACCAACTTAAAGACCTAGAGCTAGAATGTCGCTCTTCGGGCACGAAGGAAGAAATTCTAGTCGCCCTAGAAAATTATTTTCAGCATAATATTCCCCGAGCCAAGCTTTTATACCAAGATATCTCAAAGCTTCTAACGCTGTTCGAAAACCTGACCGAAGCAAGCTCTCTGAGGGTTTTACTAACGACAGTGAAAACGGATATGTGTCGCAAATTTCACACGGATGTAAATGATCTGCGATTGCTTTGCACCTATCTAGGCCCAGGTACTCTTTGGGTACCAGATGCAGCTATTCAAGAGGCTACAACATATCCTAGAAAAAAACGCGAGCTGCAAATAGATGAAAGTAAAGTACAGCAAGTTACTACAGGGGATGTTGTCGTTTTGAAAGGAGGCCTTTATCCAGAAGCCACCCCTATTTTAC
>JBCDIO010000418.1:0-4490 GCA_038748815.1 Bacteroidota bacterium | reverse complement strand
GTTTACTACCGCCCCTTTGGCACTCGTTATGATCAATTAGTTGCTGCGCGTACGATTTCTTCTAGAGACTAAACCCGCCATTTTCGTTGCTATTTCTGTGTAAGGTGCCAATTCTACTGGCTGGCCCCCCTTGGGTTAACTCCGAAGGGGTGATCCCATATTTTTTTCTTTTTATCCATGATAAGCCACTCTTGATATAAAAATTTAGTCCTTCTGAAGGAGGCAAAGTACTATTGTCTCGCATTTTCCACCGAAAAATTATGGAACGATGAATTACCAACGCGCCTTCTTCCTTTTGGCCTTTTCCATTCTTACACTTGGGGCACAAGCCCAACAACCCTGGACCCTACAGCGCTGTATTAGCTACATTGAAGAAAATAATCTAAACCTGAAACAAATGGAATTTCAGGTTGAAAACGCCGAATGGCAGCTCAAGCAGTCTCAGTTTAGTCGGATACCTAGCTTAAACGCAGATGCGCGAGGCGGGGTGCAGTTTGGTCGTACCATTGACCCAACGACCAACTCCTTCGACAACCAAACCATTGGGTTTAATAGCTACTCGCTCAATGGTGGAATTCCAGTCTATAATGGAAATGCCATCAACCGTTCTATTCAGCGTGATAAGCTAGACCTAAAAGCCACTAAGTTAGAGGCCGAGGACTTATTTAATACCCTAGCCCTTTCTGCTGCTTCTAGTTATCTGGAAATTTTATTGGCACAAGAGCAATTGGAAAATGCCAAGCAACAAGTTGCGCAAACAGAAGCTCAACTAGAGCAAATCGACCGCTTGATCCAGGCAGGAGCACTACCTAAGAATGATCGGTTGGATGTATTGGCGCAGTTAGCACTTAATGAGCAGAACGCCATTCAAGCCGAAAATGCGCTTTCCATCGCTAAGCTAAGCTTAAAGAACCTGCTTCAGATCGACCCCAGTGAACCCATTGATGTGGTGCAGCCAGACGTAGATAAAGTATTCGTAAGCAGTGATCCGGATAACTACTCGGCGGACGAAGTTTACGTAAATGCCCTTGGTATCATGCCGATTATCGAAGCAAACGATTTACGCTTGCAATCTGCGGAAAAGAATGTGGATGTTTTACGTTCCCAAATGCTTCCCAACTTATTCTTGTTTGGCTCTCTATCCACCAACTGGTCAAGCGTTGGACAGGTCGTTGATGGAACTACAATCGCATTTGTTCCGATTAATGTCCGGAACCCCGTCGATGGAACGGTCACTACCCTTGAGTTTGGACAGGAAGTTCCCGTCTTTTCGGATGCCTCCTACTTTAACCAACTCCAGACCAACTTTGGTCAATCGGTGGGTATGACCTTGAATATTCCGATCTTCAATAATTACAGCAATAAAGTACGGGTAGAACAGTCCAAACTAGGTGTTCTAACGGCTCGTTTGAATCGTACGGCTAACCGCCAGCAGCTAAAAGTGGATGTGCAGAATGCGGTGAATAATGCCCGCGCTGCGAAACGCATTTACAATGCTGCCCAGACCTCGTTGGAGGCGGCAACAGTTGCTTATGAGAATGCAGAAAAACAGTTTGAAGTAGGCGCTTTTAATACCTTTGAATTGACGACTGCGAAGATTCGGAAGGACACCGCAGAGATTGAGTTGATCCGGGCCAAATACCAGTATTTATTCAACCTAAAAGTGGTAGACTTTTACCAAGGTAAATCCTTGGATATCCAATAATTGACCTTTTATCAAATTACTCTATTGCAATGGCAAAGCGAAAAAGAAATAATACCCTATTAATCATTCTTGGGATTGCCTTGGTGGCTTTGATAGGAGTCTTGGCTTACACTCGACAAAACCAAAGTGTTGGAAAGAAAGTTACAGCCGAAGAGGTAAGTGAACGGACCATTATGGAGCAGGTCTCTGCAAGTGGGAAGGTATTCCCCGTTACAGAGGTAAAGATTAGCTCAGATGTGTCCGGAGAGATCGTAGAGTTATACGTTGAAGAAGGGGACTCAGTGGTAGCGAATCAAGTACTAGCTAAAATTGATCCAGATGCTTTCCAATCACAAGTAGAGCGGGGAGCGGCGGCAGTCAACGGAGCAAAAGCCCAATTGGCCAATTCCCGAGCGTCGGTAGAAAATTTTATGGCGCAGAAGGAACAAATCGAAGCGCAATTAATTAACGCCAAGGAAATATTCAATCGAAATAAACAGCTCAAAGAAGAGGGGGTGGTTTCCATTGCAGAATACGAATCCGCAGAAGCTAATTTACGCGCCTTAGAAGCCAACCTGCGGTCGGCGGAAGCAAATATTCGAGCAGCTGAGCAAAGCGTAGAGGCGGCTAAATATAACGTAACGAGCACCGAAGCTTCCCTCAAAGAACTCCGGACGAGCCTCCGCCGAACAACCATTTATGCCCCCGTCAATGGAATTGTTTCTATGCTAAGTGTAGAACAAGGGGAGCGAGTCGTAGGTACCATCCAGATGACGGGTACCGAATTGATGCGTATCGCTAACCTGAATGCCATGGAGGTACAGGTGGAAGTGAGTGAGAATGATATTCCACGGGTTTCTATTGGTGACAAAGTAGATATTGAAGTAGATGCTTACATCGGCCGGGTATTCAAAGGGACTGTAAGCCAAATTGCAAATTCCGCTAGTAACGCCGCCACGGCAGTTGCCTTAACTACGGATCAGGTAACCAATTTTGTAGTTACCGTAAATATTGATCCGAATTCTTATAAAGACCTCATCAGCCCGGGTAAACAGTACCCTTTCCGACCGGGCATGTCTGCTTCGGTTGAAATCAATACGGAGGTGATTGAAGGAGCCTTAAGTATTCCGATTCAGGCAGTAGCTGCTCGGGAATGGGAAACACTAAACGAGGGGGAAGAACGACCTGCAGATCAAGATGAATTGGTTGAAATAGTCTACATCGTTGAAGGTGATACCGTACGTCCACAAGAAGTAACAACCGGTATTCAAGATGATACTTACATTCAAGTGGTGTCTGGGCTTAATTCCGGGCAAACGGTCGTTACCGGGCCGTATACTGAAGTTTCAAAAGAATTAGAATCCGGGCAGGAGGTAGAAATGGTCGAGGAAGACGAATTGTATAAGAAAGATTAGATGAAAGGACGTACTTTTTACGTCTGTCCGCATAAGAAAAAGAGGAGGCCGCCTGTTTAATAACAGGTTGCCTCCTTTTGTTTATTTTGGCGAGCCCAATCGCTCAGTGTAAATTCGATATTGATAAAATCCTCGGCTATGTTTTCCAATGATCAGCTTTCTACGGCACTCATCTTATTTGTGAAAAACCCTGAATTGGGTAAAGTAAAAACGCGTCTTGCCAAGGATGCAGGTGACGAAAACGCGCTGAAGATTTATAAAGCCTTATTAGGCCATACCCGAGAAATCACAGTGGATCTACCCCTTGATCGCTTATTGTATTACAGTACTTGGATCGAAGAAAACGACGAATGGGACGAGACGCAATTTAAAAAGCGTCTGCAAAAAGGGGATGATTTAGGCAGTCGGATGAGCAATGCTTTTGCCGAAGCGTTTAATCAATACGAGCGGGTGTTGATTATTGGCTCGGATTGCGCACAACTCAACGAGCAGATGATCGAGCACGCCATTGAGCAATTGAAATTCTATCCCTTTGTGATCGGGCCGAGCGAGGATGGAGGCTATTACTTGCTGGGTATGCAGAAATTTACCCCTTCTGTCTTTGAGGATATTCCGTGGAGCACCAAAGAGGTATTACTGCATACATTAGATCGTATCCGCGACTTGGAGGCCTCTTATTACTTACTACCCAAGCTATCGGATATTGATTACTTAGAAGACTGGAAAAAACACGGATGGCCCATTGAAGGGGTAGAAATCTAATGGACTAGGCTTTATTGGGCTTCGACTTTTCCAGGTAGATATATCCTTGTCGGCGTTTGGGATCCATCGTGGAGACCTCCTTTTCTTGCCACCAACCTTTAATAAAGTAGTCGTTGAACTCCCGGCGGAACAAGAGCTGGTAAGTTCGGATGAAGAAATCCTCGTCGGCGGCATCCTCTGGTTGGACCAACTCAAAATCGTATAAGTTGATAGACCAATCGCTATGAATCATTCCATTGGCCGCCATTTCAATGTAGGTTGTATCCGTCAAATAGATGACCGATCTGGCTTCTAGTTTATTTCGCTTTTTTCGTTTGATGTAGAGCTCGTAGCGATATTCCGACTCTCCCTGTGTAAGCGTGCCGGTCCAAAGGCCCTCTAAGGCTTTCTGGCTCCAACCCGTTTGGGCAATAAAAAGAATAAGGAAAAAAGAAGTAATCGTAGTTTTCATAGCTTTTTGTGCATACGGTTCCAGATAAAAAGCAGATGACCAAAGTACTTGAAATTATGGTCATCTGCTTCAATACTTTGTAACCTACATAGATGAATATTTTGACCGAGGGGATTTTTGTTTAGATCAAGGCGCGACGGAGGTTCGTAGCCGTAGCTACGAAGGCGAGTACGCAACG
>JBCDIO010000417.1:0-4490 GCA_038748815.1 Bacteroidota bacterium | reverse complement strand
TACTTAGTTTACAAAGTACTAATGAAATAAGATTGTTACTTTTGCGACTTCTTAAGCTCCCCTAAATAATTGCGAAAACATGTTGGTAAACGAGACAATCATCGAGCAAGCCATTTCCCAGCTGGAAAACGATCCTGACTTAGCGGACAGTCTATTGGAGGAAATTGAGAGTGATCACCCCATTATCATGGCTTACCTTTTTTCGGAAAGTTTTCAGGTACTTACCCTAAATGAACGGGAATATTTAATTCCACTGGCTTTGATTATCTACCAATCGTATCGTTTGATCGGGAAGCCAGCCATTGAATTATCCGAAGAGGGAATTGGACAAGCTGAAGAACGCAATTGGGAAATTTACAGCGAGCATCCCGCCAAAACGTTTCGCGAACGGCTGAATCCATTCTTCGAGCAAGCAAAAGAAGAAGATCTGCTCGCCTTTTTAGAAGATGCTTTAACGATTGACGATGAGTCTCCGGAAGAGGATATTGAGCTCACCAAAGAGGGACGAGATCCCATATTTATTGGTCTCAAAACCTTAGTAGATGTTATTTTTCTGCCACCTGTGGCTGCTTCTTAGATTCCCATTTTTCGGGTGCTACTTCTCGAACTAAAAAATATCCATCGTCGCCCTGCTTTTGGTATAGGGGCATGAGGACTAGCCCGTCTTCTTCTGCGTAGATGGGTCCATGTTGATCGTGGGCTAATAGCTCGCCTTTCGCTACGGCCTGAAAATTGGAATACCCTGGTTCCATTTCAAATTGGTCTCCCGCTTCAATAGAATGGATAGATAACAATTCTGCCACTTTGGGTAACCCTTTAGAATACTCTAGCAATAAAGAATCGTGTCGATTTTCTACATCTTCTGACTGTACGCAACCAATCGTTCGCATACAATTGATGATAGCTGCTATCGCTCTATTTACCGATAGGGCCTCCCGGTGTTGTCCGGCTTCAAAAACGACGGGTATTGTTTTTGGTGGGAAATTCTGACTATTAAAGTAGTGTAGGGAAGTACCTTTGATCCCTTTGAGCATCCCCGTGATAACGGGGGCATGCAGTTCGATGGCCATTTGTACGCTTTCGTGCTCGTCGGTGGCAATAGAGAAAATACCTCCGTAAGCAGTGGTTGTGTGAATATCCAGAACCACGGTCAGATCGGGTTGATAATGACGCCGTTCACGTTCGATGACGTCTAGTACCTCTAAGATTTCGAGGTCTTCATTTTTCAGTTCTTTCCGATCCATGGATTTGATCCGCTCAATATGTTCTGGGATCCATTGCCGGTTGAGGTCTTTATCAAGAAAGCGAGTATTTTCTTGCAAGGCCCGCAAGTTTCCACGGATGCCCACCAGGCGTCCACAAAATCGAAAGTGGGGGTTGGTAATCGGTTCCACTTCGAGCATTTTGAACAACAGCTGCATGGCTTGGACGCCGGCTGGCTCATTGCCATGCATACCTCCAAAAATCAACAATAGAGGCCCCTTTTCGGCACCGGTATAAGATCCTATCAACCGCTGATCATGCATCATAAAAATTCCATTTTAATGGAGGGTGGCGGGAAAGTTACAAATTTTCGAAGGGTGTGCCGTAAATCCAACGGTCTTATGGGATAAGATCATACCGATTGGGAGACCACAAGCTTCCATGGAAATATTGGACCGTTCCTCTAATTCTTTCTTACCTTGCAGGCCGAATCAGAAATCAGCTTGCTACCCTCCCTTGGGCGGGCAGGTTTTTGTTGATGCAAGAATGGCACTATGGCAAAGAAACTTTCGATCATTATTCCCGCCTATAACGAAGAGAAAACAATACACCTGATCTTGGATAAAATTAAGGAAGTATCCTTGATCGGGGGACTAGAAAAAGAACTGGTTATCGTAAATGATTGCTCCTCCGACGATACTCGGGCAGCGATCCAAAGATACCAAACGGCCAATCCGGATGTAGACATCCAGTTTTACGAGCACGAGATAAATAAAGGAAAAGGTGCTGCGCTTCACACCGGAATTGAAAAAGCAACGGGAGATTTGGTGATTATACAAGACGCTGATCTAGAATACGACCCACAGGAGTACAATATTCTGCTAAAACCTATGCTCGACGGTTTTGCGGATGTCGTTTACGGGTCCCGTTTTATGGGAGGTAATGCGCATCGAATCTTATTCTTCTGGCACTCCATTGGAAATAAGTTCTTGACCTTCTTGTCCAATGCGATGACCAATCTCAACCTTACGGATATGGAAACTTGCTACAAGTTATTCCGGTCAGAAACGATCAAAGGTCTCAATCTACAGGAGCCTCGTTTTGGCTTTGAGCCCGAAGTTACGGCCAAGGTATCTCGAATCCCGAGTATCCGTATCTACGAGGTTGGTATTTCTTATTACGGTCGGACCTACGAGGAAGGGAAAAAAATTGGCTGGCGGGATGGATTCCGAGCTATTTACTGCATTCTAAAGTACAACCTCTTTAAATAAACGTGGGCTCTTATGCATCTCCACATTCCGCAAGACTGTTGATCCTTTTTACCCGCTAACCTTATCTTTTATACTTTCATAAGAGAAAAATCAGCCATTCAGGCCCGGGGTGAGGTCTCGTAGACTTATACTCGTAGACGTACATGCCTTCGATGCACCTAAGCAACTCTACCACCAAAACTGCACGAGAAGCCAAAGACCAAAGCCAATAACGACCAGCCCAGCCACCATCCGAGTAATACGGATAAGGTTGGGCGTCAAACGGGTGCGTAACCAATGAGCACCCAGAACTTTCAGAGAATCCGTAACTACTATAGAACCGAATAAAGCACCGTAAAACCAGACGATCCCCTCCTGGTTTTCTATCAACATTGTTCCGGCCAGCGTCGTCCAAAACACGACGGTAAAAGGATTAATCGTATTCACCAAAAAACCCGCCAACCAATACCCCCCAGATTTAAGAGCAGTAGAAGTAGCTTGGTCTTTCTGCCCACTGGAAAATAGGAGTGCAAAACCAAATGATAAGAAGACAAACCCTCCCAATATTTTGGTCAAAAAATCAAAAGCCGGTGAATCTACCAAACCCCGAATTTGTTGATACGCCAAAACCGTCCCAACTATAAATAGGGCATCACTAATCCAGATGCCCCCCGCTACCTTAAAGCCGGCCTTTTGTCCACCCTCTAGGGTTGCCTGTAGCAGGGTAAATAATAAGGGGCCCGTCAGAACAGCCAGAGAAAGTCCAAGTAATAATCCTTTGACTACCACTATTGATAAATGGTTGCTACGATAAACCGACCACTGGCGCGGTTGCGAAACTCACACAGGTAAATACCTTGCCAGGTGCCAAAATTAAACCGTCCATCCGTTATAGGGATCGTAACTGAATGCCCCACCAAGGCTGTCTTAATATGTGCGGGCATATCGTCAGGCCCCTCAATAGTATGTACCAAACCAGGCTGATTTTCTGGAACTAGCCGATTAAAAATGGTTTCAAAATCCGTTCTTACATCCGGATCGGCATTCTCATTGATGGTCAATCCCGCTGACGTATGCTGAATAAACAAGGTACATAAGCCCACATCGGGTAAGGCCGGTAAGGCCGATAATATCTCTTGGGTCACCAAATGGTAGCCCCGTGGTTTGGCCGAAAGCCGAAAGCGAGTCTGGGTGATCATAGTTCAGGTCTTTTGCCCAAAGATAAGAAGGCAATTTTAGCAGCTCGTTTACAGTTCATTCACAGCTTATTTACACAGGTTAAAGTTGATAGTAACAAACACCCTTTTATACGCTTTTCCCGTCTTGGGTATAGATCAATCAAAAACTCAACATTATGAAAAATCTGTTCTATCTGGCGGTAGCCATCGTGCTATGCCAAGCTTGTCAGTATCAATCCTTACAACCCACTTATGGTTGGCAGACCGAAAAGGCGCCAAATGGAGCTTTTGCCGAAGAACCTATGAATACCGAGAATTATGCCCCCATTGTAGAGAATCAATTTCTCAGCCCGCAAGACCAGCCTTTATCTACCTTTTCGATCGACGTAGATTACGCTTCCTACAGCAACACCCGACGGTTTATTAAAAGTGGATCGCTACCTCCGGCAGACGCCGTCCGCATCGAAGAACTCGTCAATTATTTCTCCTACGATTATCCGGCCCCCGACCCCGGACAACCCTTTTCTGTGCACACGGAACTAAGTCCTTGCCCCTGGCAGCCCAAAAACCAATTATTACACATTGGGCTAAAAGCCAAGGAAGTGCCCATGGAGGAAGTACCCGCTTCAAATCTAGTATTTCTACTAGATGTCTCTGGCTCCATGTCGAGCCCCGATAAGTTACCCCTGCTCATTAACTCTTTTCAACTGCTTACCAACCAACTCCGAGCAGAAGATCGCGTGGCTATCGTCGTATACGCCGGTGCTTCGGGTGTGGTACTTCCATCTACTCCTGGCAACCAAAAAGATCGCAGTTGAGCCTCCGGCTTCCAGTCCTTCTAGGGCTGCCAGAATGCGAT
>JBCDIO010000416.1:0-4493 GCA_038748815.1 Bacteroidota bacterium | reverse complement strand
CCAAGATCATTGGTGTTTACATTGATACCAACAAAGCTCACATTATCCAAATAGCTTTCGGAGCCAACAATGGCAATGGGGTTAGGGCTAAGAAATTCTGGACAAGTAGAAAAGACGAGCAGAATCTTAGCGGGGGTAGCATCCGCATCAATGACATTTACCGGAGCAGAAAAAGCGGTATAGTCAGCGGCATCTTGAAATACCGTATCGACTGCTGCAATTAGATTGTCCATCTCATCGTAGAATTGAGCATACACGGCAAAGCCCCCCTCAAAAGTAGTTTCTTCGGTGAGCGGGCCGCCGGTCACACAAGTTCCTGCCGATAGCGTAACCGGGGTACCACTAGTGTGCTTGTAAAATCCGTCAATGGAGATCGGCAACTCCTCAAAGTCGTAAGCGACAGGTACGGTTTCCTGAACGAGGGTTTCAATATCAAAAAGACCCACCGTACCAAAAACGCCAAGGGAAGTACCATTTAGATAGACCGCCGAATTTCCTTCGTACGCATCCGTGGTACTAGTTGTGTAAAATGGAGCATTACCTCCGAAAAAATCATCGGTAGTGCGCCAGCCCAGCGGACGATCTGCTGCGTTTACAGTCCCCGTTTCATCTAAGGTGCCACCGTCGATAGAACAGGTCGCTGGGTTGAACATCCCACCATTACGGGCAAAGGTAGAATAGGTGTTCGTCCCAAATTCTTCAAAATTGCCATTGGCTGGCTGTGCCCAGGCTAAGCTACCTAGACCAGCGGTAAATAAGAGCAAGAGTAACGTTTTGCGCATCGTTTTTTGTTTGATGAAAAAATGTCCATGGAGGTTCTTATTCCACCACATCTACGGCATAAAGGCCATAAATGATACCTCCAGCGGTAACTTCGAGTCGTAAGTCCCCGTCATTTCGGTCGGGGCTCGTTTCGTATAAGGCACTAATGCCTTCTTCGGGGTTATACACGGTCAATAGAATTCGGTCTTCGTATTGGTAAGCCATGCCAGCGGTAAAGCCGACGTTAGCCGGTACATTCTCTACAAGCACGGCCGTCTGTGCCTCTAGGTCCAGCTTTGCCCAGCGCATCAACGGGCGATTAACCAGGTCCGTTGGGGTAGCCGGATCCTCCATTAGCACATTGGTGTAAGCGAAGCCATCCCCGGCATATATGAAACCGCCATTGACAACAATCGTAGCCGTCGACGCCTCGATCTGTAGCTGAGGAATAAATCGATAGGTAGGGTCAAAATCATCGGTTCCGGCGGGTATCTTAAGAATGGCTGCGGGGGTGTTTTCGTTCGGATCGGTCTCTAAGCCTAGCCCTCCTTGACTTGGCAGGTATAGGTTCCCAGATTCGTCGAAACTGTTACTGAAAAATCGGTAGAAAGCCTGTCCTGGGTATTTAGTCGCAGGGAGATTTATGCTACCCAAATACGAATCGGTATCTGTGTCAATGATCGCGACAATGCTGCCCAGGGGACTTTGGTAGGCGAAAGGTGGAAAGGCTAATCCGGTGTATAAACATGCATACAAGCGGTTTCCGCGAATGTAGAGGCTCTGAAAGTAATTCGATTGATTGTTTGGTTCGATTAGGGCCTGCGATAGATCAATCTCTCCAATCCGATTGAAAGTGCTGGGGTCAATAATTTGAATATTCAGCGTATTAAAGTCAGTGTAGTAAGCCTTTTCATCATTTAAGAAGTAGATACCGGATCCCCCACCGAAGGTTTCGATAATCCCGTTCTGCTGGGGTACCTTGGCACTATCGAGGATGACTCGTTCGTAACCGGGACCACCAAATAACTTTTGTTGATTCACTGCGTAGTTCCGGTAGGAACCACCGCCAGAAATGGCAGGAAATGCCAGGGTTGTTGGATAGTTTGGAACGTCAATTGCACCGGCGGGTAAGGAATCAAATCCGGTGATAAACCCATTGGATGAAGAACCGCTTCGGGTGAAGAGCACATAGTCTTTTTCGGTCGTTGGTTCTCCAAAGGAAAAATCTTCCTCATTAGTGATGGGGATAGAATCGTCCGTCGCACAACTAGCCATTAACACCAGTGCTAGCAACCAATATCTGCTACCGCGCAATACCCTTGTAAAGGGGGGTGGTATGTTGGAATGGATACGTAGCATAACTATAGGGTATACCGGATTTTAGCTACAAAATGTCGACCGGGTCGTTGGATCCGAAAGTTATCGTAGAGATCGTCGTCAAAAATATTATTAGCTCGCAAAGAGATATGGAGCCGGCTTTGGTACCAGGTGTAGTTTACTTCCAGTGAGTTCACATGTTGGGTGGGTACAAAGTTGCCAATGTTCTGGATGGCATTGGCCTCCCGGACAGAACTGAATGAATCGGTAAAATCGTAGAAGTAGCCTAACCGAAACTGGTCTTCCTGGCCCAATAAACCTTCTTGCACAAAGCTAATATCCATTCTGGCGAAAAAGGTCGGAATATTGGGTAAGCGGGTTCCAATGAGGTCTTCATCGGCTTCGACCAAGGCTGATCGAATACGGATATCTTGAAAAGTGGCAGAGGCATTCAGGTGCAACCAATTCCAAGGTTTCCAGGATAGATAACCATCTAACCCGGTAATCTCTACTTCTTCTTCGTTGAAGAATTGGGCCAAATCAAAACCCGAAGCAAGGAGGATGATGCGATCTTGTTGCTGGCGGTAAAACCCGTTTACTTCGATGGCTACCGGTTGATCAAAGACCAAGAATTTCCAGAAAAGGCCAAGATTCCAATTTTCGCTCCGCTCGGGGCGTAGGTTGATATTCGACCGGATGGTGGATTGGTTGCCAAATAATTCGTTTTCCTCCGGCAGCCGGTAGGCGAGCTCAAAGGAACTTCGGATAAAGGTGTTTGCATTGAAGGCATACTTTAAGGCTAGGTTCCCTCCGTGGTAGTTGTTGGAAACCATTTGCTGTTCAAAGTCTTGGTCAATAGCATCTTCTAGGCTTGTCGCTTCTGCCCAGTAGTGGTAGTTTTTATACGTTAGGGTAGTGGTGATTTTCTGATCCCACCACTTTCCATCCCAGGCTAGGCCGCCGTAATTCTGCCGTAAGAATGCAGGGAACCGGAAAGGGTCTTCTTCTGCTGGCAAAAACGCATTACGTCCCTCTCGGTTCTGGCCCACAAACAGGTTACTCACACTGAGTTGGTGGTTGCGATTGATTTGATAGCGGGCCGTAAGTCGTTGTAGGTAGATTTGCTTATCAATCGAAATAGAAGCGGGCATACTCAGTAAATCAGCGCCCCGATTATTGGGTGTTTCTAAACGTTCTCCATACCAGTTGAAGAAGTAGTCGGTAGAATCCTGAATGAAATCCTGATAGATTCCGAGGTTAGTTTTGGCCAGTAATTGCCATCGTTGGTTGGGGGTTTGCCATCGGTAATCCAAATTAGCAGTCCATCCACCGGTTTGAGTAAATAAGGCTCCCAAGGGCCTTACCGGATTGAAAACGACCGGGGTTTGGACCTCGTCGTACAGGTCGTTATACGATAAGGTAATCTTCAACTCATCGACGCCAGGGCGGTCCCGAAAACCGAAGAATAGATCTCCATAGTAGGAGCGGAAGGTATCGTGAAAACGCCGAACGATGATGTTATTCTCGGCTCTACGGGTCTCTTCATTGTAATCGTGAGCGTCGATGGGATAGTTATTAGCGGAGTAGTTAAAGAAGGCATTCGTCCCTACGAACCACTTTTTATCGTTGATGAAAAAGGCATTGAGTGAGGCTCGATGGGTTTGGAAGGAACCAATTTGGTAGCTGACATCAACTTGGCGTTGGTAAAAACGCTTCGGGACAATATTTATGCCGCCGCCGAGGGCATCAGTGCCTACCTCAAGGGGAGTGATCCCTCGATAAATATCCACGCGATCAATCTGGTTGACGGGTAGATTGTTTAAGTCGAGCCCGGCGGCTAAAAAGCGTATGGGAAGCCCATCGAAGTAGCGTCGAACGGCATTGCCTTGCGCTCCTTGAATGGAAATATTAATCGCACTACCCAGTCCACCAGTCTGTCGCACCCGCACTCCGTTTACTCGGTCTAATAGGCTACTGGCATCGAGGGTTGAATTCTGTAAATCCGAAAAATCAATCGAGGTGATGGCTAAGGGCCGCTCACTGAGAATCCTGGCTTCTGATTTGGCGGTAACGGTGACGGTTTCCAGATTGGTAGAGACAGGTTGTAACGCAATGGCTATAACCATACTCGATTGCTGGCGTAGATCGACGGTTATTTCAACTTCTTCGTAGCCTAGATAACTCGCTCGGAGTGTGTATAAGTCGTGGGGAATATCTTCAATAAGAAACTGGCCTCGATCATCAGAAATGGCTGTGAAGTCGGTGTCAAGCAGGATAAGGCTAGCGAATTCGATGGGTTGCCCCTGTTCATCGCTTAAGGTACCCTGTAGTTTTGCCTGGCCCCATACTTGCAGAGAAAAAATGCTAAGCCCCAGTAAAAATAGATACTTTCGGTTCCAAATGGCCTTGTGGAT
>JBCDIO010000415.1:0-4499 GCA_038748815.1 Bacteroidota bacterium | reverse complement strand
GATTATAAAGACGACGATGGGAATATTACGGAAGAGCCCATTCGGAATGATATGCAAGTAATCTACGATTTTACCAACGATCTACGTATGATCGATGTCACCCAACGGCTAAAGTACAACCACGAAGGTGTCGTTGTTTTCAATTTCGGTAAGTACGTAGGGCAGCCGGTCGGAGAGACTTTATATAAAGATCGCCAGTATTACCATTGGATTTTGAACAAAGAATTTTCGGTACAAGTTAAAAAGGCCGTTAAACGCCTCTTTAAAGAATATGAACAACAGCAGCGTTCTTAATTGGGTACTTATTTTGGTTTTTATGGGGGTAGTGGCCTGTGAGGAGCCCGTAGAAGGCTGCCTAGATGCCGCCGCCACTAACTTTTCGGTATCGGCAGACGGTCCTTGTCTGGATTGTTGTACTTATCCGGTACTCAAAGCGGATTTTGCCCACCAGTGGATCACCATTGATAATGATACGACCAATTTTCGCTACGATAGTGCCTATACGATTGCCCCGTGGGACCAGGTACCTTTCCAATTTCAGCGCATCAAATTTTACATCGCTCAGCTCCATCTATGGAATGGTGTGGACTCTATTTTGGTAAGTGATACCATCACCCTTACCTTAGGTTCTGGGAATACGGTAGACGTAGAGGATAATTTCGGTCTAGTTGATCGGGATATTTTCGACGATATCGAGCTAGGTTCCTTTCGGGCCCCCGGGGAATACGATGGAATTAGCTTTTGGTTGGGTATTCCCACCGACCTACAATCTACAGATCCTACCCTGGTGCCCGGTGATCACCCCCTCCGTATTCAGGGAGATAGCCTCAATTGGCAAGAAGATTTAGGATATATTTCTAACAAAGTGGTGTTTTTTCGGGATACCATTACCGGATCTGACAGTACTGTGATCAATGTCATAGAACCAGTTTATTTAAAATTCGATCTTAGTGAAACGATCACTGTAGCGGGTGGCTTCAATGCTGTTCTAGAATTCGATATCTACTACAACCGGTGGTTCGGAACCCTGAATATGGCTACGGCAACGATTGCCGAAATTGGCCAGCAGATTGTAAGTAATTTGTCAAACTCAATTGCTTTTTCCGGACTCACTTTAGAGTAGCTCGAATTCTTTAGAACTTACCAGTAGCAAATCCGTTGAAGAAAAGTGGTCTGTAGCCGCAATTCCAGCGGAAAAACGTTTTCCTTCAAGTCCGACGATGGCTGTTGCTGTCCCGTTAAATCTACTTCTAGCTATGAAAAAGATGCTATTCTACGTCCTACTACTCTCCGTTGTTTCCTTTTTCTCCGGATGTGATAAAGACACCCAAGGAGACATCGATCTGGTTTTTAAAGCTCGATTCGATGCCGAGCCCTTTGTCGCTTTGCAATCCTACGACTACTACGATGGAACTACCGTTCTGTTCCAACGATTCAACTTCTACATTGCGAATGCGAAACTAACCTCCGAAGATGGGGATGTAGTGGATCTATTTGAGATCGATTTTGTGGACTTTGATGCCTTCGATACAGATGAAGAAATAGAAACGGGCTATGTGATCACTACTGAAAACATTCCCGGTGGAAAATATACCCAGCTAGAAATTGGCCTGGGAGTCCCTCCTGAATTGAATCTGACCAAGGAATCAGATTACGTTGATACGCACCCCTTGGGTAAAGCGAGTCATTACTGGAGTGCCTGGGGTTCTTACATCTTCACCATGATTAACGCCAAGGTAGACATGGATGGAGACGGTATGCACGATGATGCCGGTCTTCTTTACCATGCCGGGTCTGATCCAGTATACCGTACGGTCACGCTGCCTATCGATGTTACGGTGGCGGAAGAAAGCCCTGGTGTAATCAACTTGGATGTGAATCTAAGTGAAATGCTTAAAGACGGTGCGGAGTATATTGATCCAGTTGCGTTCCCTGATACTCACGATATTTCCAACCTGGAAACCGCCAATAAGATCATGGATAATTTCAAGAATTCTTTATCAGTACAAAACTAAGGAGGCGGAAGTATGAAGCGTTGGTTTTTATTTTTAGGTATTCTGACGGTTATTGCTTTTGGCTGTCAAGACGACGAAGATGTGATCATTGAACCCGGCGGGCCGATGGTTGGGGACTTAGAAGATATTCCCTACGAACCACAACCGTACGAGGTGCAAATTCCGGATTCCTTCCCCCCCATGATTATCCCCGAGGATAATCCCTTCACATATGATGGTATTCGTTTAGGGCAACACTTATTCTATGATCCGATCCTTAGCCGAGATAGCTCCCTGGCCTGTGCCGGTTGCCATTTTCCGGAGGCTGGTTTTACGGATAATCGAGCCGTTAGTCCCGGGATTGATGGGATAGTAGGTACGCGGTCTTCTATGTCGTTGGTAAATATTGGCTTTGAGAATGCTGGTTTGTTCTGGGATGGACGCGTGGCCACCTTAGAGGAACAAGCTCTTCTTCCCATCGAAGACCCTATTGAGATGCACCATCTTTGGGTAGATGTTATCGAAGATTTGAAAGTCCACCCAACGTATCCGGAAATGTTCCGGAAGGCCTTTGGAATTGATGATCGTTCTCAGATCACGAAAGAGCTAGCGGTTAAGGCCATTGCTCAATTTGAGCGCATTATCATTAGCGGTAATTCTAAATTTGATAAGGTCCGATACGATAATGATCCATTTGTCGATTATTCCTCTGACGAATTGGCTGGATTTCAAATGTTTTTTGACGAAGGTTTCGGTTTGCCGGATGCTCAGTGTTTCCATTGCCACAATGCGCCGCTCTTTACCGTGGAAGACTTTTTCAATAACGGTTTGCAGAATGCACCGGATCTAAACAGTTTCCCGGATCCAGGTAGAGGGGCCGTTACTGGATCGGTCATCGATAATGGGAAGTTTCGTCCAACGACGTTGCGAAATATCACCCTAACTGCTCCCTACATGCACAATGGAAGTCTACAGACTATCGAAGATGTGATCGACTTTTATAGTGACGATGTACACTATGCCGATAATTTGGATGTCAACCTAAACGCCCCCTTAGGCTTGACCGAGGAAGAGCGGGATCAGGTGATTGCCTTCTTGGAAACCCTAGTCGATACTAGCTATCTGGACAATCCATTAATCCGAAATCCGTTTAAAGAATAAAAAGCGGTATGCGATCATTGGGGATGCTGAGTGGAAATCTCGGAGTGGCCTTTTTACTGGTCATCTCGTGCGGGCAAACAAACCTGCCCGACGCGGACCTCATTCAGTATCCCTACAGTCCTACTCCGGCCCCTCCTCCGGAACTTCCCTATTTCTTTCCAGAAATGACCATTCCGGCAAATAATCCTCAAACCGTTGAGGGCATCGAATTGGGGCGGCATTTATTCTACGACCCCATCCTTTCGATTGATAATACCATTTCCTGTGCTAGTTGTCACCAGCCCGAGTTTGCCTTTTCCGATTCGGAAGCATTAAGTCGTGGTGTGGATGGACAGGTTGGCTTTCGAAACGCAATGTCTTTAGTTAATGTCGGTTTTTTTCAAACGGGCTTGTTTTGGGATGGTCGGGTAAAAACCCTTGAGGCTCAGAGTTTGCATCCCATTCGAGATCCTCTAGAGATGGGTAACTCTCCGGAAGAGGTTGAAGATCGTATGCGTAAACACGAGCGATATCCGCAGATGTTTCGGGCGGCTTTTGGCATCGAAGACCGATCCGAGATTACGATCGATTTGGTGACTAAAGCAATTGCTCAGTTCGAACGGACGATTATTAGTTCGGAGGCAAAGTTTGATTATGCCAACTGGGATCGGGGCGTAGAAACTCGGTTTTTTAGTCCGTCGGAGTTACGGGGGCAAAAGCTTTTTAACTTAGAACCGACCGATCAGTTGGATAAACACCCCGGTTGTTCCCATTGCCATTCTATTTCCGCGCTGGGCACTACTCAAGAGTTTTTTAATAATGGTCTGGACCCCGCACCATCTTTGACGGAGTTTCCAGACCTGGGAGTTGGTGGTGTAACGGGGACTTTATATCAGAATGGAACGTTTCGGGTGCCGAGTTTACGTAATGTAGCCCTAACGGCTCCTTATATGCACGACGGGCGTTTTTCCACCCTGGAAGAGGTCGTCGACCATTACGCTTCCGGCGGACATTATGCAGATAATGTGGATGCAAATATTCAGCCTTTTACGCTCAGTGAGCAAGATCAGGCGGATTTGATTGCCTTTATGCACACTTTGACGGATACTATTTCTCTACAAAAACCCGCCTTACAGAGCCCTTTCTAAGAAGTGCAAGCCTTTTTCTCGAGAAAAAAATAACTTTTTTCTTGCGTAATCTTCTTTGATTGCAAAGATATTTTTCACAATTTCCTGGCTATATTTTGTGATAAACATCTGCTAGTCAGTTTTTTGTGATTTTTTTACCTAAAAATTAATTTATTATTTTACTGCATTTTTGTCTTTTTGCACCTCTAAATTATTTTCGATCATTGTAATGTCAAAG
>JBCDIO010000414.1:0-4503 GCA_038748815.1 Bacteroidota bacterium | reverse complement strand
TTTGGTTCCGATTTATCGTTGGATCTATTATCCTCTTCTTTTCGGCTTTTGGCTTAGGCTTGGGGATCCGGAGTGTCATTAAAGGCGAACGAAATATCGGTCGCCGCTATATAGGCATCGTTGGTAACCTACTCCTCATTGTCACTATTGTCCTGATGCTCTTCAATTTGCTAACTATTTACTGGTTGTAAGGATCGTCCCGGCGGAAACAGTTGAGTATGATATCATTCTGAAAAGAGTCATATCTCCCGAATTGGTGGTATCTTATATCCTAAACCAAAAGCACCAAAATGAAAAAATTCGTCCTCCTCTCCATGCTGTTTCTGTTGAGCCTACCTGCCTGGACGCAACAAATGAACAATGAAGGCCTGGAGAAAATCTTCACAGAATTCGTGGATACGATCTCTGGTCAGGCCGGAGCCTGGGAAATGGTCGTGAATGATCAGTATATCATATGCATTACCGATGAGGGGCATAACCGCATGCGCATCATCGCTCCCATCGTAGAAGTAGAGCGTATGAATGCCGAGGAGTTGCTAAAATGTATGGAAGCTAATTTCCATACCGCTTTAGATGTGAAGTATGCTATATCGGATGGCGTCCTCTGGTCCACCTTTATTCACCCCTTGAAGGAATTATCCGAAGGGCAGGTTGCCGATGCCCTCGCTCAGGTCTACAATGCCGCAGTAACCTTTGGAAGCTCCTATTCCAGTACGGACCTATTCTTCCCCGGCAGTAAAAAACAAGAAGAACCTCCCAAAAAGGGGAATAAAAAGACCTGATTATAATCCTAGCTATTGTTTTGCTGGAAAAGTAAGGATGGGACTTGGCAGAATATACCTCCTTGTTTACCTTCGACGGAAATGATTGATCCCGATGAAGAACCTGTTCCTTACCTTAGGCTGCTTGGCCTGCGCCAACCTCTTATTTGCGCAAACGTCCATTGAATTAGACAATGAATTCTTTTCTCTGGCATACCCATCTGATTGGGGGCGTATTGAAGATAAGATCGAGCGAGCCGATCGGTACGAAACACCTTTCGTACAAGAAGCTGTGATCGAAACGCCCGTGTTGGCTAACGCTAAATTGGAAGCCCTAAAGGTGTATATGGCTTGGCTAGAAGATCAGGTGACTATGGATGAATTGACCATCAATGGTCGAACGATCTATCGAGTCGCTAAGGTCCTGGATAAATCCTATGAGTTCTATTTCTTTAAGCTAAACGAGAAAGCGGTTGGCTTGGTAAAACTGACCGTAGAAAAATACCAGTACGAAACGTTTGCGCCCGCTTACGACCAAGTGCTACAAAGCATTACCATTCAACCTCAAGATCCAATGCAGCCCTTACTGCAGGAGCACGATGCGCAGGGTTTCCTGGCTTTGATCGATACTTTCCCGCGTCGGGGAATCAATGGGTTAGACTACATCGTAGGTGGAATGTTGCGTGGGATTGTAGAAATTCAAATCACAGATGGTCCCTTGATAACCAACTTTGAAGAATGGCAAAAATGGAAATTAGAAAGTCCACTGGCCGATTCTTTGGTGTTTACCACCTTCTCAGCGGGTCTTCGACAGCTCTGTCAATATCATATGCATTTGGGAGATTACAAAAAAATGAAGATCACCCAGCCTTCTAAGAACCAATTAGCTTTTACCTTCTGGGGAGAAAAGCGCCCCAAGATTACCCTGTGGTGGAAATTCGAAGGAAGTCATTCCTTCCCTTTAAATCGGACCATTCGGGTAAAACGGTTTCTCTTTAATACCGACTTCGCCACTTATCTGGCGAACCGAGAATCGGGCTACCTTGCTCCTTTCTTAATCAATGATGAAACCTATCAGTTAAGAGGGCGTTTATTGGGCATCCAGTAAATACCGGTATACACCGGTCAAGTGGGTCGGTAGCCTTTTTATTCACCACGCTTATGTCTATCTTCAAGAGAACTTAAATCGAACGAATATGCAGCAACGTTTTACACAATTGGTTTTTATTACATTCAGTATCTGTTACTTAGCCCTCGGAGGTCTATCCGCACAAGTAATTACGGATACCTACGAGTATGGGGGCTTAGAAAGAGACTACATTCTTTTCTTACCGGATGATATCGCTCCCGGTGCGCCTCTAGTTTTTAACCTTCACGGCTACGGTTCCAATGCCACCGAACAACTACTTTATTCTGGCATGAACAACGTGGCGGAAGAAAACGGTTTTGCGGTCGTTTACCCCACCGGATCACTCGATAATAACGGCATTCGCCACTGGCGCTCGGGTATCGAGATCAGCAATACCGACGATGTGGGATTCTTGTCGGAACTAGCCGCATTCTTACAAACGACCTACGACCTAGATTCCGAACGAACCTTTTCTTGCGGTATGTCCAATGGTGGATTCATGAGTTACCACCTGGCTTGCCAGGCACCGGATATTTTTAAAGCGATTGCCTCGGTGACGGGAACCATGAGTAGCGGTACCTTCAATGATTGCGCTCCATCCACTCCTGTTCCGGTATTAGAAATTCACGGAACCGCTGACGTGGTAGTACCCTACGAAGGACGCGGTGATATCGGTGATGGATGGGGGTCTTTTATCGCTACTGAAACGGTGATCGATTTCTGGGCGGATCTGAACGAATGTACCGAATTTGAGGAAGCTGCTCTAGAGGATATTGACCCTACGGATGGCAGCACTGTCCTATCGAGAAAGTATACCGATTGCGCTACGGGGAACCGAATCTGGTTATATACGGTTGAGAATGGTGGCCACGACTGGCCGGGTGCCTTCTTCGGGATGGCCAATCAAGACTTTGATGCCAGCGAGAAAATCTGGGAATTCTTCAATCTGTACGAACCACCGTCGAGTACCCTAGAGGTAACCGAAACAACGATTCAGCTGTATCCTAATCCGACTAATGGTCCCGTTAAATTAGAGGGAGCCGATGAGGTGGAAAGCCTACAATTATTTGATATGAGTGGGCGTATGATTGGTAATCTGCGGGTGCAAGAAGAATTGAATGTACGGTTTTTGAATTCTGGTATCTACTTATTGAAAATCCGAACCCGAGAAGGACAACTTAGTCAGCAAAAGCTGATCGTTCACTAGTAAGAATACCATACCATGCTCGAAATCTCCTTTGATCCGTTTCCCATTTTAAAAACGCAACGCCTTATTCTCCGAGCCCCCCGTTTAAGTGATGGGCCTGCGCTTTTTGCCTTACGTTCGGATCCGGAGGTTATGCGCTACGTGGACCGTCCGCAGATGCAGACGGTCCATGAGGCCGAGCAAATGCTTGCCGGTATGCAAGAATCCATCGCCAACAACGAGGGTATTACCTGGGCAATTACGCTACCCGGCCTCGACGAATTGATTGGATTTATTGGCTACTGGCAAATCGAACACGAGCATTATCGAGCCGAACTTGGCTATATGCTACACCCTTCCTACCAAAAACAAGGCTATATGTCCGAAGCCTTAGAAGCGATCATTCCTGTTGCTTTTGGTCCCTTTCGGCTGCATGCTATTCAGGCCTTTGTGCACCCGAACAATTTGCCCTCTTGGGAGTTGTTGGAACGGAAAGGTTTCCATCGTGAAGCCGAAATGAAAGATCGCTGGTATTTCCAGGGTGCCTTTTGGGACACTTGTATGTATACTTTGCTAAATCCCGACAGCCCCTGGATAAGAAAGGAGGCTAATCCTCGTTAAAAAAGGGTAACACCTAAAGCTCCAGCGAATACTTTTCACCTAATTGCAAAATTTCAGGTAATGAATAGTACCCCCTGGGAATTCATGCTATTCCTGGCCTTTTTTTCGGCCTGGTGGCTCAAAGATTTGGGCAAAACAACCGCTGCCCTCTCCGTACGTACCAATCAGATTAGTACGCTCACTACCATCGAACCACAAGGCGATCCAAGTCGATTATCGGGCCGCATTGCGCCTCCAGCCGGATTTGAACGCCCCGATGTAATCCCTAATAGTTTTCCCGCCTATTTGCGTGATTTACCCCTAAAACCGGTAGGCTCCGCCGTCCATTACTTTGATGGGCAAGTGAAAGTGCGGAATGTTCATGTGGCAGTGGTTGACTTGGATGTGGGTAGCCGCGACCTTCAACAATGTGCAGATGCCGTTATACGTCTGCAAGCCGAATATCTCTACGAGCAGAAAGCGTTTGATCAAATCAGTTTTCCATTTACGAATGGCTTTAAAGCACCTTACCATAAATGGCGCGCGGGTTATCGGATTCAAGTTTCGGGCAATGATGTACAGTGGGTGAAAAGAACCGGCGTTGACGAGAGTTACCGAACCTTTCGGAAATATTTGGATATGGTCTTTGCTTACGCCGGCACGATCTCCTTGGATCGAACGGCTTACCAAATTACCCCAGACGATCTTCGCATAGGCGATATATTTGTCGAAAGCGGTAGTCCTGGGCACGCTGTTTTGGTTGTCGATGTAGCCGTGCATCCCCAAAGTGGGGCTAAAAAGTTTTTACTAGCCCAAAGTTATATGCC
>JBCDIO010000413.1:0-4520 GCA_038748815.1 Bacteroidota bacterium | reverse complement strand
TCATAATCTTTTTTCTTTTATTATTTTCAGGAGTACTATTAACATCCATCCAAGACCTGTATGGACTTCTTTCGCCTGTTTGACATATTAGCTTACCAACAAGCTAAATACCCGCAAAAAGTGGCTCTGGGTCACCGCAATGACCATGGATGGAGGGTATATTCTACCCAAGAATGCATCCTAGAATGTCAGCGGATTGCCGCTGGTTTTCTACAGCTAGGCCTTAAGAAAGGAGATCGCATTGCAATCGTAAGTCAAGCTGGCTCAGCTACCTGGAACTTCATTGACTTAGCAGCTCAGCAGATCGGAGTGATCACCGTTCCTATTCACGCCGGTATTTCTACCCAACGAGTTGGTTTCATTCTGAAAGACGCCGAAGTCAAATACGCGTTTGCCGACCACTATACGTTATATCAACAACTGGAGGAATCCAAAGTACAACACCCCGGCCTGAAACAGATATTCCTTTTCTCGCCAGAAAGAGACCTGCCGAATCTCGAGCAAGTTAAGATCGAGCCGGAGGAGAAACACCTCGCTACTTTTCAAACCTACAAAGGAGTGATTCACGAAGATGACACAGCTACCATTATCTACACCTCAGGAACTTCGGGTATGCCTAAAGGGGTCGTGCTAAGTCATAAGAATATCGTTTCGAATATTAAATCGATCATTTCCTTGTTGCCGATCAATTGTGATCACGTAACGGTGAGTATGCTTCCATTGAGCCACATTTTCGAGCGCATGGTGACCTACACCTATCTGGCCGTTGGAGCATCTCTGTATTATGCCCAAAGTACCCAAACGGCCATGGATGACATTCAGGAAATTCGGCCACACTATATGACTACGGTGCCTCGGCTTCTAGAACGTATGCACGATCGGATTATGGAACAAGCCATGCAATCTAAGGGTCTAAAACGCAACCTTATTCTCTGGTCGCTAAAAATCGGGGAACGCTACGGGCGGCACCGGCGTAGTGATCTATTTTACTGGTTTAAGTTACGGCTTGCCAATATTTTGGTTTTCCGCCGTTGGCGATGGGCCTTAGGTGGACGAATTCAAGGGGTTGTCGTAGGGGCTGCTTCTTTACAAGAAAAACTTGGACGGCTATTCTCGGCGGCAGGTATTGATATTCGAGAAGGATATGGTTTGACGGAAACTTCCCCCGTGGTCGCCTTTAACCGCTTCGATCCAGGTATGTTCGAGTTTGGAACCGTTGGACTTCCGATCCCGGGCGTTGAGATCCGGATTCACCAACCGGACGAAAGTGGAGCCGGAGAAATTCAGGTAAAAGGCCCCAACGTGATGGTCGGTTACCACAAAAGACCGGAAGAGACGGCCTTGGTAAAGACCGAGGATGGTTGGTTTTCGACCGGAGATGTAGGCCGCTTTGTCAATCGGCGTTTCTTACAAATCACCGGGCGGAAAAAAGATATTTTCAAAACATCCTCCGGAAAATACGTTGCTCCCCAGCGGGTAGAAGACCTCCTCAGGCAGTCTCCATTCATTGATCAGACTATGATCTTGGGTTTCCAGCGACCTTTTGTAGGTGCTCTCATCGTACCTAATTTTGATATTCTAGAACAATGGTGTGAAGAGAACGACGTGCATTGGACAGCTCCTCCTTATATGGTGATCAATCCGAAAGTAGAGCAGCATTATATACAGTTGATCAACATACTCAATGAACAATTGGACCGACACGAACAAGTCCGTACCTTCCTTCTTTTGCCTGATCCCTGGTCAATCGGAAGAGAAGAACTTACCCCTACCTTAAAATTAGTCCGACACCAAATTAAGGTCAATAATGCAAAGGCGATTGAAGAAATGTACCAAAAAGCATTGAATCAACCTTTGGTGAAATAAAATTTCCCCTGCATAAATTCCGCAGAACTTTATTATTTTTCCGGGGTTTTTGAAGAAATAATTCTATTTTCTCACGCAGAACCTGAACGAACTTAATTCCCGTTCTTCTCATAAACAAAACCACACCAATGGAAGTACGTCGCGTATTTGATTGTTTACCCTATCAAAATGAAAATTACCCCCTTGATAAAGCCTTCGGCTATCAAAAAAACGGGAAGTGGATCTATTACTCTACCGCGGAAATGCTTGATATGGCTAACAAAGTTAGTATGGGGCTTATCAAGATGGGAGTGCAGCCCGGTGATCGGATTGCCTTGATTGTTTACCGCAACCGCCCAGAATGGGTGGCCATGGATGTTGGTATTTCTCAGATTGGAGCCATCAATGTTCCCGTTTACCCGACTATTAGCCCAGGGGAATACGAGTATATTTTTAATGATTCTGAAGTACAATACGCTTTTGTCGGAGCCGATGACTTAGTCGACAAAGTAAATACTGCTAAGCCTAATATCCCTACCTTAAAAGAAATCTACGCCTTCGACGAAGAAATTAATGCTCCTCACTGGACCAGCATGTTTAGTGAAGAAGGTATGGAGGAAGTAGAAGCACGAAAAGCAGCCATTGAGTCAAATCAATTGGCTACCATCATCTATACTTCTGGTACCACGGGTAATCCTAAAGGGGTGATGCTATCGCACGACAATATCGTCAGCAACGTAATGGCCGTACGGGAGTTACTGCCTATGGACCACGGGGATAAAGTACTGAGCTTCCTACCTCTTTGCCATATTTTCGAGCGTACTGCCTCCTATTCGTATACCAATCACGGGGTGAGTGTTTCTTTCTGTGGTACGGACGAACTCGGCGGCGAAGATGGTGCTTTACAGACTGTCAAACCGCACTTCTTCACCACGGTACCTCGCTTACTTGAGAAAGTATACGAGCGTATCTATAATCGCGGGCTCGACCTAACGGGGGTAAAACGCAGCTTATTTTTCTGGGCGCTTGGCCTTACGGACGACTACGATTACGATAAAAAATATAGTGGCTGGGCGCAAATCCAGCGCAATATTGCCGACCGACTTATTTTCAGTAAATGGCGCGAAGCACTGGGTGGAAACGTGATCGGTATCCTTACGGGTGCGGCTCCGCTTCCTAAAAAGATGGCGCGGGTTTTCTCGGCGGCTGGAGTACCTATCCGGGAAGCCTACGGTTTAACGGAAACCTCTCCGGGTTTAACCATTAATCGATTCAGCGAGGGTGAATGTATGCTAGGTTCGACCGGAATGACTATTAAGGATGTACAGGTCCGAATCGATCCAGATGGAGATTACCGGGAGGGAGAAGGAGAAATTCTGGCTACCGGTCCGAATGTAATGATGGGGTACTACAAGAAGCAAGAGGCAACCGATGCAGTCATCTTCGAAGAAAACGGCACCCGCTGGTTCAGAACAGGAGACGTTGGTAAATTGGTCAAGAATAGTTATGGCAACGAATTCTTGGTTATTACAGACCGCAAGAAAGAGCTACTTAAGACGTCTGGAGGTAAATACGTTGCTCCGGCTCCAATCGAAAATCGACTAAAGGAAAGCTTTTTGATTGAGCAAGTGATGGTTGTAGGTGAATCGAAAAAGTTTGTCTCTGCACTGATCGTACCCGCTGAAGAAGCATTAAAAGACTGGTGTGATAATAATGGAGTTGGCTGGAGTGGTGTAGCCGATGCCATCCAAAACGACAAAGTGCTTGCTCACTATCAGACGATCATTAACGAGACGAATCCTGAGTTTAGTAAGATCGAACAAATCAAAAAATTCATGTTGGTGGACGGAACATGGGATGCGATGAAGACGGATGGATCCGAAGCAGAGCTCACGCCCACCATGAAGCTAAAACGACGGGTTATTCGTAAAAAATACCAGCCGCTGATCAATAACATCTACGCGGACTAAGAAAAATTTGGATTACCTCTTTGTATAGGATACAGGCGGCTCCTTTTCGGAGTCGCCTTTTTATTTTGGCGAGCTTGACAATTTCGGGATTAGTGCTTATAGCTCTACGGTCTCGTAGAGCTAAAGGTACTCGCTCAAACTCGCACTCGGCGATCGTTTTGATAGGAAATAGAGCAACTACCCCCATTCATCTTACATCAAAATCTCTTACCTCTCCAATACGGATAAGGGCATTTAAGGAGGTGCCTATGTCCAGTAAATTTCCAGAATGTCTCCCCCCATCTTTGTTTGATCCCCGATAAGCCCTAATTTTCGGACCCTATTAACAAGCAAACCGAAACCAGCCATGACTAACCAACCACTGATCGAATGCGTACCCAACTTTAGCGAGGGCCGCGACATGGAAATTATCCGCCAGATCACCGACCAAATTGAGCGCGTAGAAGGCGTCAAACTGCTGGATGTCGACCCCGGAAAAGCAACCAACCGTACCGTAGTGACTTTTGTCGGAGAGCCCGCACCCGTCATTGAGGCCGCATTCTTAGCCATTAAAAAGGCGTCTGAGCTCATCGACATGAGCCAACACAAAGGGGAACACCCACGTATGGGGGCTACGGATGTTTGCCCACTTGTACCCGTAGCCAATATTACCATGGAAGAAGTTGTGAAGTGGGCACATAAACTCGGCGAAAAGGTGGGTAGCGC
>JBCDIO010000412.1:0-4523 GCA_038748815.1 Bacteroidota bacterium | reverse complement strand
TTGATTACCATGAACGTATTTGGAATTTCCGAAGAGACATACCGACCAAGGGAATCCAACATTTGTACCACATTTTCTTTATTAAACTGATCTTGGCTCTCGTAAGGTAACCGTCGAAACATAATATTACTACTCAAGTTATCCGTCTCCTTACGAATCCAAAAAGTCCTGCGATCTTCATCAAACATGGCCATATAATAGTCTGCAGGTACTTTGAGCGAAACGCCCATTTTCAACTTCAGATCATCTTTTAGCTTTTGATTGACTCCCCCTTGGTAAACCTGAGCGGAGACTTTTCCTTTATCATTCTCCCGGATTTTACTAACGACCCCCCGAAAATTGGTTTGAATATTTTCGATTAGTTTTTCTTCGCCGTCCCCGGTCATGTAAACCAAAAACTGCCCTTCGGCCCATTTGTCTTTCGCCACAGAAGCTGTGTAGCCTTTCTCCGCAATACTTCCTCGGATTTTTTCTTCCCCAAGATGTTCCTTCACCAACTTTGTCGTAGGTGAATCAGCGTCCGCCATATCGGCTAGAAAGATATAGCAGCGTAATCGTCTTCGCTCATCCATAGCCAATAGATCTTCGGGACTAAAATACCGCAGATCGAAAATAGATTCTGGCTGTGGCAGTACCGGATAAGCAGAAGAAAAGTAATATTCAAAAGAGTCTTTTAGTGCTCCTTGCCAATCGGTATTGTCGGCCACCACTACCAACTGATTAATCGGGCCAAAAGCAACTGGGGTGGGTGCAAGCTGCTCTCGTACTTCAGCAGAACAACTGGATAATAAAGCAATCGCAAGAATGGCAAAAAAGGATCTTGGATTCATATATGTCTCATTAAGTAATAATTAAACGAAGGGGGCAAACCGCCTCTCCATAAATAAACAGCCGGAATACCGGCCAAACAAAGATACATCCTCAAATGAATCTGAGTCTTTACGACCTCTGGGATTTATTCAACAAAACCAAGACCCACCGCAAAAGACTTGAAAAGAATATCTTCTCTGTTTTACAATAAGGATGCATGGCTATCGATTTTTGGTGTTTCCTTAGCTTTTGTCTGGCCATTGAATACTAGCCCTTGAAACGAAAACTCCAGGTGTTCATAGAATAACACCTGGAGTTGAAACATGGCCAAGGAGAAGATTCTTTTTTCTCCCTTAGCTTTTCGTATAGTACATCACTTTCGTAAGCCAGTTATTAGGATCAGCCTCTTCACCGGGATCGGTAACATAGACTTCGATAGCCATGTCGACCAACTCGGTATTTTGGGCTTTGGCATAGTCTTCGATGGCGTAATGGGCAGGGCCAGTACCGTCATAGTTACCATAGAAATCGATCACATAAGCTTTGCCAGCGGGTACGGTAACCATTTCAATATCACTACCTAGATCTGTAGATTCAGCAATCGGCATAGCTGCTGCCATGTCTGTCATTCCTTTTTCTTCATCAAACATGTAGTAAATTCCGGTAGGACGTCCGGTCATCTCTACATTCTCCGCTCCAATTCGGCTCATGATTATTCCATATCCTTCCTCAAGGTATTTTGGAATATCGGCGGCGGATCCCGTTTTCCGCACGGTGGCATAATGCATCTCTGGCATATCTACTTCCTGTACCTTGTATTCTTTCATGGTATTTGCATTTTCGGCAGCAGCTTCTGCCAACCCCTTAATATTAGCAAGTCCTCCCGCAAAGTCCGCTTTCACACGACCTTCCATATTCATTAAAGTCATCATTCCACGTAGTAAGAAGGGAAAGTCGGAATCGGATTCCATGCCCCAGGTAACATTGGTTTTACCATCCGCTTCAGCAAAGTCCCAGCTACCATAGGAAACGCCATCCCAGTCAGAAAACTTGATTTCTGTTTTTAAGGATTTGCCAGGATTTGCTTCGATAATTTCTAAAGCACCATCACCCGATTCTGGGCTTTTCCAAGAATAGGAAGCGCCTAGCCCATTGGTATTCTCTCCGTAGGCAACCTCCATGGAGGGATCGTTAATGTTCCATACCGACCAATTCTGCCAATTGGTTAATTCGGCAACTTGCCCATAGACCACATCGGCCGGAGCATCCATCGATAAAGACTCGGAAACATCCATTTTGGTAGGACCAGTAGCACAAAGAATTAAATAAACGACTGCAAGACCTGCAACCAGGCCGAGAACGACTTTAAGAGCTTTCATAATGTATCTATCTAGTTGGATAATAGGAGAACAATCTCTTTTTTGTGTCAAAAATACAATTTTTAAACAATTTATGTCAAATTGTTTATTCTTTTTCTTCTTCGAGGATGTTCACGGGATTTGGTAGATTTACTGGCACCAAAACAGGACTATGACACTGCAGGAATTCTTTACGTTTTTATCGGAGCAACCGATCTATGTACTTGCTTACTTCGGATTAATTCCGATTACGGCGATCTTGGCGGGACTCTTGGGTCGAGGGGAAGGCCATATTTCTCCCTGGAAGTATTTGTACTCGACACTTGTCTATTTAGTATGCGTACCAGGGATTTTTGCAGTCAGCCTTAATATCTATCTTTTCTTATTCGAAAATCAGAGCATACTGCAATATAACATTTTGACACAGTTTGTGCCAATCCTCTCGATGATCATCACTCTATTGATCATTCGATATAACGTTGATTTAGATCGAATTCCGGGGTTTGAGAAGCTTTCCGGATTGATTATGGTCATTGCGGTGGCCTTAGGCTTAATGTGGATTGTGGACCGGACTCGCTTGTTGGTATTTTCTTACCTACCGGTTACCTACGCCCTGGGTATTTTTATCGGCCTTTTAGTAGTATTGCGAATCGGCTGGAGGAGACTATTCTCCTCCAACTGATCCACTAGGTGCTTCTTTTCCCTTAGAAACTAAAGCCTACCGAAGCTTGGAAGGAAAGGTTGCGGTCGGTATCGGATCGAGAAATCCGGTTACCATCTTCGTCTAAGCTCACTAGGGAGAAATCGTAGTTATTATTCGTTGCATCAAGCAGCCCATAATTTAAGCGACCCGCTACGAAAAGAGAACCGTTCAGATACAAATGAACGCCGGCGTTTAAACCGATGTCCAAGGCATTGTAGAAATTGCCGTCTTCCCGGGTAAAATCGTAGTAAGCACCGAATGAACTCGGGATCGTTACCGATTTACCGTCAACGGAGATTTCCGTTGGATTATTAAAGTTGGCGTCTCCGTTCTGATCGCTAATGAAGTTGTAATCTAGGGTAACGGAGAATTCTTCTACGGGGCTTCCCGTGAAGCTTTCTCCACTGTAGATTAACTCTCCCGCTGCGCTGGAACTAACCAAGAAACCAATATTTGGGCCCGCGGAAAATTCTAACCACTCTAACGGACGAATCACCACACTAATGGGAATATCGATGTAAGAATTCGTCACATTCATAGTGACTTTACGGTTACCCGTCGTGGGGATCAAATCACCACCATCCGAGAGCAAGTCCAAGAAACTATCTCCGTCGTAGCGATAGCGAAGTCCTTTTTGGCTAAACATTAACTCCGTACGAAAGCGAAAGGCATCCGTAAACCGGTAATTAAATAGGGCTGCAACGTGAAACCCAGTGGTTTGGTCAAATTCTTCTACCATCATTCCGGCTCCGTCTTCCTCTAGAGGTCCAGTTAGAGAAGAAAAGTTGAGTCCGGCTTTAAATCCGTAGGTAAAATCGCTTTGCGCCAGTAGTCCCTGGCTAAACAGGAGGATCATAGCCCCCAGCATCATCGTACGTATTTGCTTCATATAGCATGGATTTTTCAGGCCCCAAAGGTAAGGAAGTGTCGGGATTTTTCGCCCGTTATGTATTTATCCAACCTCTGGGAGATCGTCATTTTTTAATTATCAGCATTTATTAGCGGAAGTTCTTTTTCCAACCAAATTCGATCTTGCCAGGGATCCGCTTGTGCTTCGTAACCGCAAATGCGAAAGCCATTCCCTAAGGCAAAGAGCAGCATATTCGTTAAATAGTTGCGTGTTTTAAAACGCAAGAGCCGATAGCCTTGTTTTTGGGCCCAAGATTCTTGATGATCCGCCAGGGCTTTGGCAACGCCCATTCGGCGCGCTCTGGGTAGCACTCCGCCCATCCACGAGTACATAAAATGAGTTCGTTCGTAGGCGACCTTAAACCCCAGTAATCCGTCTGAATCCTCCGCAATTAGTATTAAGGAGGGGCCCTTCGACAATCTCTTTTTGTACTCTTGTTCTGGATACGGATCGTTGAGTTCGGGGACCTGATTAGATACCCAAACCGCCTCCGCTATCGTTCCAAGTCGAATCCGATAATTAACAGTATTTCTTCGGCTAGATTCCATAAGGCATTCCCATTTTACAGCCTCGCAAGATTCTACCTACGAGACGAAAGCGCCTAAAGTTAATGGGATTCAGTAGCTTTGTAGGCAGACCAAGCACACTCCATGGGAACCTTTTTATTTTATTGTCTTTTATTCTTTCTTGGGCTTACCCTGCTTGGGAATCTATTCACTTTCGTTTTACAGGATTTTTTCAT
>JBCDIO010000411.1:0-4530 GCA_038748815.1 Bacteroidota bacterium | reverse complement strand
CGGCGGTGTACCGGCTTCAATCCGTCACGTACATCGGGTAAGGCCCTTGAGACGATCACTGACATCGAATAATCGATGTATGCAGATTTCATCTGGTCCTCGATGTTGACGGGAATGATCCGTTGTCCAGGAGTTGATGCCATGTAAAGTTCGTTGCTTAACCGTTCTTAATTAAATGTTGGAAGTACCGAATGTAGTGCTTTGAGGGAAGTTTTAGAGGTATGTTTGACCATTCGGTAACAACCCCGTAAAAATACAAAAACTCCCGCAGGATTAATAATAATTTTAGGTATTAGACCGTACTCAAACTTTCGTGCAATTGCGCTGTTAAATACCCAGCTTAGAGTCGAGGAGATTTGTCCTCCGACTTCCTAATTCATTCTCTATATTTGCAGCCTTATTGCATCAAAAACTAGATACCGGTGGCGGAAAAGATCAAACCATACGAGCAGGAAGGAAGTAAGAAAGAACAGGTGTCGAAGATGTTCGACAACATTGCGAAGCGCTACGATTTGCTCAACCGACTGTTGTCATTAGGCATTGACCAATATTGGCGGCGGCGGGCTATTAAAAAATTGGGACAAGGATCTCCAAAGGAAATCTTAGACGTGGCTACTGGCACGGCCGATGTAGCAATCGAGACCGCCCAAAGGTTGCAGCCAGAAAGTATCAAAGGAGTGGATATTTCCAAAGAAATGTTGGCTGTTGGTCGGGTGAAAGTAAAAAAGAAGGGTCTGCAAACGGTCATCGAGCTACTGGATGGCGACTCCGAGGCCCTACCCTTCCCCGATCAGTCGTTTGATGCAATCAGCGTTGCTTTCGGAGTCCGTAATTTTGAGAATCTCGAAAAGGGGTTAGAAGAAATGCACCGGGTGCTACGCCCGGGTGGACAACTAGTGGTTCTAGAGTTTTCTCAGCCCCACCTTTTCCCTTTCAAGCAGATTTACAATTTTTACTTTCAGAACATTTTGCCGCTAATTGGCCGAATTACCTCGGGCGACCAACGCGCGTATTCTTATCTTTACGAATCGGTACAGGCATTTCCCGATGGGCCCGCCTTCAAAAAGGTGCTTCAGAAAATCGGATTCGCACAAGCTGAACATACCCCACTGACTTTGGGCGTCTGTGCCATCTATTCTGGAAAAAAATCGGCCTAAAAGCATAAAAATAAGGTCTCCGAGCCACTAAAAATAGTCCTTGATCGTTGGTAGTGGTGTCAATAACTTGAATTCATGAAGCGATACCTTTTTCTTCTCCCAATAATCCTGATGTTTTGTCTGGGCATTTCTAACCAGGCAGAAGCCCAAAGTGCCCGTGGTAATTACAACTATCTGGACTTCCAGCAAAAGCCCTATTACTTTGGTATTACCCTTGCGTACAATTCATCAAATTACAAGATCTTCCAGTCGGCCGACTTCATTCTAAACGATAGTATTAGCACCGTGCAGTCGGTGACGGGCCCAGGATTTAATCTTGGTATTGTTACCAATTTAAAGATTGGGGATTATTTCGATATTCGCTTCTTACCAACCTTGAGCTTTGCGGAGCGTAATATTAACTACGCATCGGCGAGTGGTAGCCGCCCTCCCTACAGCCGTCGTATTGAATCCGTATTTGTAGAAATGCCCTTTCACATGCGGTACAAGTCGGAACCTTATAAGGATATCCGTCTGTTCGTGATTGGTGGGGTTAAATACACCTTCGACGTGGCTAGCGACTCTCGCTCTAACCAATCCGACGAATTGGTTAAGGTCTCTCCTACCGATTTCCACCTAGAGGTGGGTGCCGGTGCTCAGTTTTTCTTTCCTTACTTTATCTTTTCGCCAGAATTTAAGTTCTCCCACGGTCTGGGGAATGTGTTGATCTTCGATAATCAATTGGAGGAATCGACTATTATCGACAAGATTCTCTCTCGGACCTTTACCATTTCATTCCATTTCGAGGGATAAGTACCTTAGCAAAGACATTCTTTTTGGACGTATTCGATTACATCGGGAAAAAAGGCTTTGAACTCCGCTTCGTAGGCTCTTTGATTCTTGAGTAAGCTTTCCGTTGCTCCTTCGAAGAGCTCTGGCTTGCTGACTCTACGCCGCATGAAGTAAAAGGTTCGTTCGATGCCCTCAGCCGTCTGATAACGGAATAACCAATCATCTTTTATCATTCGTTCCGTCCGGTCGGCAATACGCTCCGGCATGACGTGCTGATAATCACGTAAGGTTTCGTAAGTCTGATTCGTAAAAGCCCGCAAACTGCGCCCATCGTAAGAATCCCAAGCTAGAGAGAGTAAATAATCGTAGTAGATATCCACTAAGACCGGAGCGTACTTACCATGTTGGTGATGGAGGCGAGCACTCCCCTGCTTAACGATGGGATGCTGATCGGTGTAGGTGTCGATCAACCGGTGTAGCCGTACGCCCTGCTGAATTTCTTCGGGTAATTTGGCTACTTCTCTATTGCGCAGAAAATCGCCCAGAAAGTTTCCCACCAACAAGGGGGCATTCTCACAAGAAAGAAACATATGGGCCAAGAAATTCATACAGGCAGCTTAATAATAGATGGTAGGATCGCTAAAGATACAAAGTTCAAGGAAGAATAAGCCTCGGAAAAAGGGTTTGCAAATACTGCTTGAAGTCCTATCTTTGCGGCGTTTTTTGGCTCAGCATAACACTCTATAGATATGGCTTTAAAATGCGGAATTGTAGGATTGCCAAACGTCGGTAAGTCTACCTTGTTTAATGCACTTACCTCTGCCAAGGCCTTGGCAGCGAACTATCCTTTTGCCACCAAGGATCCCAATGTGGGGATGATTACCGTACCTGATGGTCGATTGGATAAGCTAGCCGAATTGGTGAATCCGCAAAAGGTGCAACCTACGACCATTGAAATCGTTGATATTGCTGGCCTTATCAAAGGAGCCAGCAAAGGCGAAGGGCTGGGAAATCAATTCTTGGGTAACATTCGGGAGGTTGATGCCATTGTACATGTAGTGCGTTGTTTTGACAACGGAAATGTAGTACACGTAGACGGTGATGTAGATCCGGTACGAGACAAGGAGGTCATTGATACCGAATTGATGCTCAAAGATTTGGAAACCGTCGAAAAGCGCATTGACAAACTGAAAAAGCAAGCCAAAAGTGGGAAGAAAGAAGATGTTAAGCCGCTAGAAATAGCCGAACAGATCAAGGCGCATTTGGAAGAAATGCAGCCCGCTCGGTCTATAGGACTAGAAGACGAAGCGTTAGACCTGCTAAAGGACATGTATCTGCTAACGGCTAAACCCATTTTATACGTTTGTAATGTGGATGAGGACAGCGTATTAGAAGGAAATGAACATACGGCACGATTTATTGAATCCGTTAAGAATGAAAACGCGGAAGTCATTCTAATCAGCGCCGGTATTGAAGCCGACATTGCCCAGTTGGAATCAAAAGAAGAGCGCAACGAGTTTCTAGAAGATATGGGACTAGCCGAACCCGGAGTAAATAAATTGATCCAGGCCTGCTACAAATTACTCAATTTGATTACCTACTTCACTGCTGGTGAAAAAGAAGTTCGTGCCTGGACCATCCAGGATGGTTGGAAAGCTCCACAAGCGGCTGGTGTTATTCATACCGATTTTGAGAAAGGGTTTATTCGGGCCGAAGTGATCAAATACAATGACTACGTAAGCCTAGGCTCGGAATCAGCGGTGAAAGATGCAGGTAAAATGGGCGTTGAAGGAAAGGAATACGTTGTGACGGATGGAGATGTGATGCATTTTAGATTCAATGTATAACGCTTTTTGGGCGATTTTTCTTTGCACTGTAGCAATCCCTTTTTGCGGGTATTTTCCTCATAGTACTTGAAGATGCAAATTCATTTATTATTTCAGGGAGCTCACTGATTAGTAGGAATTACCCCTTATGGATGGGACCAATAACGGAGCTAAAATTTTTTAAAGCCACTTCGCTTTGGACTCCTGTGGGGTAGCTAAAAAGGTAAACCTTCGTTTCTATTCCGTTTAGGTCTCCTTCCCTTTTCCCGGAAGTCAAGGTAAAATCAAGGAGGATTTTTGCAACCCTTGCCGTTCTGGGTTTGTCTATTGCTTTGAATCCATTCTTTTCCTCATTCTAATCAATAACAATTTATGAAGACCACCCTATCTATTCTAGCCCTTAGCCTACTGACATCATTGTCTTTGGTTGCACAAGGCTCCATTAAGGGGACTGGCCCCATCGTGAAAAAGACAATTGATGTACCTGCTTTTGAAGGAATAAAACTAGCTTTTAGCGGTAATGTAGTGCTTCGCCCGGGGACACAACAAATAGTAGAAGTGCAAGGTCAAGAAAATCTGATTGACAACATCTCCACCAAGATCAATGGCAAAGTGTGGGACATCGAGTTTAAAGCGAACCGAGTTACTAATATGAAAGAGTTGACGGTTTACATTACCGTTCCTAAGCTAACCAGTGTCGCTATTTCTGGCTCCGGAGATATTCGTACAGAAGGAACGTTCGATTCAAGTAATACTATGGATGTTGCATTGAGCGG
>JBCDIO010000410.1:0-4541 GCA_038748815.1 Bacteroidota bacterium | reverse complement strand
TGGTAACCTAAGATAACAGTTTACTAACCGACCAAAATGGACAAATAGTTCACCAAGCACAGTTTCTTATCTAAACTTAGTTTTTAGCGCTAGGAAGCGGTCTTCGAACAAGCGTTTAGAAAGGGTGGCTACCAAAATCACCGCGGCAGAAATTAATAGATAAAATACGAGGGTTCCCAGAGATGGGTCGAAGCTGTTAAATACTTCTTTCCCCACCAGCACTATCGAAAAGATCACCAGCATATGGTACATGTAAATCCCATACGAGATATCTCCCAAGAACTGGAAAATAGGATAATCTAGCTTCACCAAGGATTTGGTATTGATCGAAACATTGACAATCAGCCAGGCAAAAGCCAATAGGATCAGTAAATTAGAAAGGATCGGCAGCGCGAACAAGAATTCAAATACCGGCGACCAATCGATCAGGGATTGCTTAGCGAAAACCCGGGCCAAAATGAAGAGTAAAATCCCGATCTGTACAGGTGTAGAAAACCATCGACTTTCTTCAATCGCAGTCTTCCGATGGAATACTCCGTAGGCAAACAAACCCCCAATAGCCATGGCCTCAAACTTTAGCATATAGATCGCTTCTACGATAAATTCTGGAAGGTTTAAGAATGGAATCAGATGCAAGATGATCAGCCGCAAGACAATCACCCCAAGGATCAAAGGAAGGATATTCTTCTTAAAGAACCGCACCAGCGGAGCCCAGAGGATATAGTAGATTTCCTCTACCCCAATTGACCAAAGGGGCTCCAACAAATGATGCCCAAACAGGATATTGACCATAAAAGGAGCAAAGAGCACGTAATAGGCAATAACCTCCCCAAAAGTGTAGGGCATCTCATAAGGGTTATTAATGATCTGCAAGGCTAAAGGGACAACCAGGGTTCCAAGGACCACTAGCAAGTAATACAAGGGCCAGATGCGTAGGATACGTCGTACATAAAACTTCCGGACAGCCACATCTTGTGTCCGGTTAACCTCCCGTAGCAGCAGATAAGTAATTAAATAACCACTCAATACGAAGAAAAAGGAAACAGCCAGTCCTCCATTATTAAAAAGGGAAAAGGCTTTGAGGCTAAACAGGTCGTACTTCAAACGAATCTGTTCGGCGTGGTGCATCAACACCAGATAAGCTGCGAAAAAACGCAGCCCATTCAGACCTTTGAAATACTTAATATCCTGGTACATATACGATGCTCCTACCCTTGTTTACCTTGAGGCGTCGGCAAAGGTAATCAATTCTCCTAGTGCTGCTTTTGCATTGCTTTTAAAGGTCTATACCTCAAACAAAATGATTTGGCCCTTCTTTTCTGTCGGAATAATATCCGAGCCGTTTTTTCTAAATGCAAGATTCAGTATCCGTCTACGAGAGCATCTAAATCTCGTAGACGGATTCGGAAGTTACTCCCTTTTTCTGTTAATGGTTATAAAAGGTAAGAATCTAAGGTCGTCAGGACCAAAAGCCAAATCTTTACATCTTTTGTATATAAGCCTAAAGAGACACGGCACAAAATAGAAAGACGTTCTAAAACCACTTTAATTGGAGGATAAATCCTATCATTTTAGTCCATATCCATCGAAATATGGATTCGAAGGGTCTGCCAAGAAAAGGATTATGAAAAACGTATTCTCCTTGATTTATTCCGCAGCGGTGGGGCTACTCCTACTTCTTTTCTTCATTCCACATCAAGCACAATCAAACCGCTCTAACTCTACTATAATGGACACCTCCCGTACCTTAATAGACGAGCGGGACGGTCAAGAATATCCTCTGCAACAAATTGGTGGATTGCTCTGGATGGCGCAGAATCTCAATTACGCTAGTCCACATTCTGAATGTTACGAAGGACAAGATTCCCTCTGTTTACAATATGGGCGGATGTACGATTACGAGGAGTCTCGTAATATCTGCCCAGAGCATTGGCGGCTGCCCAGCCCTAAAGATTGGAAGCAACTAAAAAAAGCAGTGGGGTCGGGAAGTGCGGATCGTTTAGTGGTACCTGGAGTATGGGAAGACGAAGCCTTCAATGGGGCGAACAACGCCTTAGGAATGAATATACTTCCCGGCGGACGCATTGATGAACACGGTTCCTATGCGGGGCCAGGCCGCTTTGGTGAACGGGGTTTATCCAGTTCCTTCTGGCTGGCCGGTGATCATTTGCATTGGCATATTCGTTGGGGAAAGAGCCAGATGCATCAGCATGGCAAATTGGCCGAGCAGGGGCGTAAGTTCTATGTACGTTGTGTTTGCTCGGTGGAGGATTTGGACTAAAGGTACCTCTCAGGGCGAGCAACTTCTATGGTAACTTGGGTGTTTAATCTTCCTATGCCTTCAAACAATAACAACTATACCATCCCTACTCAAACCCGTATTGGGCACGTACACCTAAAAGTAGCGGATCTCCAGCGATCTTTGGATTTTTACTGCGGTTTACTGGGCTTTGAGGTCCAACAACGGATGGGCGATCAAGCGGCGTTCATTTCCGCGGGTGGCTACCATCACCATATCGGTCTGAATACCTGGTTTAGCAAAGGGGCACCACCAGCGAATAAAAGAGCTGCTGGCTTATTTCATACGGCGATTGTTTACCCAACTCGTTCGGATTTAGCCGCCATTTATCGGCGCCTTCGGGATGCCGGTTATCCGCTTACGGGTGCTTCTGACCATGGTGTCTCGGAAGCTATTTATTTAGATGATCCAGACCAGAATGGAGTGGAACTATATTGGGATAAACCCAAAGAAGCCTGGCCTTTGGAGCAAGATGGGACCATTGCGATGTATACCCATCCTTTAAATCTTCAGAATCTTTTAGCTACTCTTGATGCTCCAGAATAAGCTCGTTGGAACCGCGCGGTAGAACCAAGAACTCGAGGGTTTGGGTATCGAGGATGAGATGCGTATCCAGAAAAGGCTTATTACCCAGCCAGCCGCCAATTTTGCTAAAGATGGCCAGAAATCCCTGCCAGCGTGCATACATATTGACGTAACTCACGCGGTTCATGGGAACATCTGCCCCACCGATTCCCATCTCCAATGTTGTTGCCTTGTGATGGACATAGACTGGATTGCCCCAGGAGTTGGCATTATAGGAAATTTCTGTTCCCTCCGCGATTGCATATTTTTGGTAGCGGCTATGAGTGGTAATCAAGCCAAAGGCCGAACTACCTGAATCGTAAAACAGATCATAGACCTTCCCCTCAATCGTTGTGGGTAACATGAATCGACGCCCCTGAAACGAAAAGGCATGCCAACCCGCCAAATCTTGCATCCAATCCGGACGTTGATTGTATTGGTTAATCTGTTGATTGATAAAATCGATATGTACCACTTTTTGGTCCAACCAGTCTGCTCCAATCGTTCCCAGTTTTATTGGCTCCTCGGATAAGGTAGCAGTATCGACGGCTTCTCCCATCTCCCGCAGCCAGAAGGTCGTTTCACTCAGATTTTGGTCAGCTAATTGGATCGGGATTCCCTTGACAAAGGAACGTTCCTCTATGATTGTTTCCTCGTAGTCAAGTCCAATCCCCCGAAGAGATTCTAGGGTGTTTTGGTATAAAATACTAGAAGGAGCCCCCGTATCGAACTGTAGATAAAAAGGAATATCAAAGCCCCTAATCTGAACGGGAATCATGATAGCATCCTGGGGTTCTTCGTAATCCCCGTAGGTACCACTCGACCACAAAAAAGGAACAAAATTGCTCGACTCCGAATGCACAAAGTAATTGGGTTTGTCCTGAAACCAAAGGTTGTGAAAGTAACGGACGCCAAGCAGCCCGCCGATTACGACCAAAAGAAATAAAGCCGCCACAATAATGAGAAGGATGCGTTTCATAAAAATCCGAGATTGAGGTACCTGGAAGATACGCATCCTGCCAGAGGCAGTGAAACATAAATCCCGGAATTGTACCAAACAACTTCCGGGATCTATCAATGTCTATCATTAGTCTTCTAACGAGCGGTAATCGGTGCTTTATTGTTGCGCCCCCAGGCAATGGTGTAAGCTAAGCCACCGAGTAGGAAGTTGGTACCAATGGCTTCATATTCCCCCCTGGACATATGGAAGCCAGCTGCTGCAATCATTACCCCTAAAAGACCATACGCTGCCCAGACGGTTAACTTAGGTTGGATACGTAAGGCCGATGGTAAGATCAATCCCAAGCCTCCGAGCACTTCGGCGATGGCCGGTGTCCGGACCAGCCACTCTCCTACATCATTTACCCAGGGCATATCAACCGCTAGCTCAGAGATAGGCGTTACCGTTTTAAAGAATCCGGCCATCAGGAAAAGTCCCCCTAAAAGGATTTGTAAGACCCACAGGATGATGTTCCACGTTTTGTTCGTCATGATTTTTCGTTTTATTGACAGAATGTATTGAGCCAGAAATTGCTGGGTTGGGGCTTACACCATCCCAAAAATCCAGCTTAATACGAAGTTGGTTCTTAACGAATATACCTACCTTTACTATACAAAAAGAAGTAACTACCCAAAAATAACTACTATACAATTGTATAGTACTTTGAATTTATATTGT
>JBCDIO010000409.1:0-4542 GCA_038748815.1 Bacteroidota bacterium | reverse complement strand
GTAGTCCTTCTCGGCTTTCTCGGATCGTTTCTTAATCTAAAAATAGCAAGCTTTAATGGTGCTACAAATGTAGCGGTACTGCATATGTAGCGCAAATTCTGTTTTTCTTCCGGTTCGTTGCAGCGGTAAGCGGATGGTTTGGCTTAGGAAGTGGTCAAGGCGATGTGCTTGAAATACTTCTACCTAGTTCCCTACCATAAATCCATTAAAAAGTTCTTATTTTCCCCTGTCGAATCCGACGAAAGTCGGCCTTTCTGCCTGCTTTGGGTATACTTTTCCTTTCTAATCACCCTGTCTATCGCCGAGGGACTCCAATCGGTGTTTAGACAATAATCGGATCTAAATTAGAGACCACTATGTTACGAAAATTCTCCCTGCTCTTATGCTTATTTGGTTGCGGGATGCTGAACGCGCAATCTCAGTCAGCTCCGCTTCTACATACTCCTTCGTTAGCTCCCCAAGGAAAAATGCTTGCATTTTCTTACCAAGGAGATATTTGGACCGTTCCGGTCATTGGAGGTACTGCTAGACGCTTAACGATTCACGAAAGTTATGAAGGTAATCCCGCATGGGCTCCCGGTGGGAAAAGGCTTATCTTTCAAGGGTATCGCTACGGTAATCCCGACATCTTTTCGATTGGGGCAGAAGGTGGATCCGTTGAACGCCACACCTGGTTTTCGGGCTCCGATTATAACCCGTCCATTGCCCCAGATGGTACGATCTGGTTCAATTCACGCCGGATCTACCGCGAGGTCGAACGATTGCCAGAGGTATTTACCCTCCAAACAAAAGAAGAATGGACGCCCCATCGGGAATTGGATGCTCTAGGTGAAAAGCCAGTCGTTTCTCCAAATGGTCGGTATGTCGCTTTTGTCCGGGGTTATTGTCGAACGGCTCGGGAAGCTTATGTAGGTTCTGCCAACCGAGATATTTGGTTGTTTGACCAAGAAACCGGGGAGTATAACCAACTCACGGAACATCAAGGACAAGATATTCAAGCGGAATGGAAGGATGATCAGACCCTAATTATATTGAGTGCTCGTTCTGGTCGGTACAATCTGTATGAATTAAAGATCAACGAATCGGGTACCAAAGTCGGAGATATGAAAGCCTTAACCGACTATTCAGAAGAGGGAATCGTAGATTTTACTGTAAGTCGAAATGGCGGAATGATCGTCTTTGATTACCAAGGCCGTTTCTATCGGATGTCTACTGATGCGGGTAGCGTAGCGCAGGTGATCGATATTGATGTTACGGAGGATTCTCGCTACGATCCCATTCTGTACAAAACCTATTCCAATGATGTAAACGAATTGGATGTCTCCCCCAACGGTAAGTACTTGGCGATGATCATCCGCGGAGAAATTGTGATCAAACAAAACGACGCGGAAGAGAAACGGACTAAAGTACCGGTACCCCATCCTTCACGAGATCAAGATGTACAATGGCTGAATGATACTACCCTTGTTTTTTCTTCGGACCGTAGCGGTAACTTTGATATTTATGCATTGACCTCTGCCGATCTAGAACAGCCGGATCTTTTTAAAACGCTGAAGTACGACCTGAAGCAAATTACCCAGACAGTAGATAACGAAACGCGCCTGTCAGTTGCTCCGGATCAAAAGCAGATTGCGTTCCGCAGAAATCGCGCCGATCTTGTATTAGCCTCCATTGAAGATGGTGTGTTAAAAGGCCAGCGCACGGCCTACGAAGGGTGGGCTAGGGTGTTCTCCTTAGCCTGGAGTCCCGATAGCCGCTGGATCGCCTACTCACAGTCGGATCTGGATTTCAATGAAGAGGTCTTTATTCGTCCCGCTGATCTATCGAAGACTCCGGTAAATATTAGTATGCACCCGCGGGGAGATGTTAGCCCCGTTTGGAGCCCAGATGGAAGCAAGCTGTGTTTCCGTTCTATTCGGAATAATAGCGATTACGATGTTTGGTTCGCTTGGTTGCGAATAGAAGACTGGGAGAAGAGTCAACGGGATTGGGAAGAAAATGAAGAAGAGAAGCCAGAGAAGAAAAAGGAAGGAAAGAAAGAAGACAAGGATAAAAAGAAAAAAGAAGTGGATCCCATTGAAATTGATTTAGATGGCATCCACGAACGCTTAGTACAAGTAACTCGGTTGGCCGGAAACGAAGGTAATCTGGCCGTTAGTAAAGATGGAGAAACGCTATTCTTTACAACGAACGGTGGTGGCCGGTCCGGGAGACCAGGTAAGCCCGATCTAATGAGTGTAAAGTGGAATGGAGATGATCTTACTCGGGTCAAAGACAAGTTCTCTATCCGGGGCCTACGTCTAGGGCCAAAAGGCAAAAAATTCTACTACACGAAGAATGGAGTGCCTGGTACCCTGGATGGGAAAGGCAAAAAGACCGAATCGCAATCGTTTAGTGCCAAGTTGAATATTGATCAACGCAAGGAGCGTATGCAACTGATCCGAGAAGGATGGAGTGCTTTAAACGAAGGGTTCTACGATCCCAACTTCCACGGTAAAGACTTTGAAGAGTTATTGGCTTATTACCGCCCCCGCATGCTGAAAGCGGGAACGGTGCAAGATTTCCGATTAGTTTACAACCTCATGTTGGGGCAATTAAATGCTAGCCACATGGGCTTATACGGACCTACACCTAAAGAGAGCCAGCGCGAGCGTAGTGGCCTACTTGGGGTGGAGTGGAAAACTGAATCGGGTGGTTTGCGTGTGATGCGGGTGTTGGCAGGTGGCCCGGCGAGCCGTAAGGTTAGTCGCTTGAATGAAGGAGATATTTTGCGAAGCGTTAATGGTGTTTCACTGCAGACGTCCAATCTGTATAGTCTTTTGGAAGGTACAGCCAACGAACAAGTTCTATTAGAAGTCGAAGCCCCCGACGGCAGCCGCCGGGAGGTGGTGATTCGCCCTACCAACTCGCTGGGACAAGAGCTGTACGAAGCTTGGACAGAATCGCGGCGTGCCTTAACCGATTCTCTTTCTGGAGGCCGCTTGGGGTATTTGCATATCCGGGGTATGAACTGGGGAAGTTTTGAACGTTTTGAGCGGGAGTTGATGGCCGCCGGTTATGGAAAATCAGGCATCCTGATTGATGTTCGGTATAACGGTGGTGGATGGACAACCGATATGTTGATGGCTGTCTTGGATGTTCGTCAGCACGCCTACACTATTCCGAGGGGGGCAACCGAAAGCCTAGAAAAAAACCATACGGCCTTCCGAGAGCACTATCCGTACGGGGAACGCCTTCCGTTTGCCTCATGGACGAAGCCTTCTATCGCTTTGTGCAATGAATATAGCTACTCCAATGCGGAGATATTCTCGCACGCCTATAAGAATCTTGATTTAGGGACTTTAGTTGGAAATCCAACGTTTGGGGCTGTTATTTCTACCGGTGGGCATAGTTTATTGGATGGTAGTTATGTGCGGATGCCTTTCCGGGCCTGGTATGTGAAGGAGACGGGTAAGAATATGGAGTGGGAGCCGGCTGTTCCAGATATTGTATTGAAGAATAGCCCCGATGGCAAAGCTCAAGGGGTCGATGAGCAATTGACTAAAGCGGTGGAGACCCTATTGGAAGAAATGGGACAAGAATAAAAAAGGCGGGGGTGCCTTTATGCAAAGGCCCCCCGCTATATGGATCCGTGGAATTAACCATGCCTGAGTGGCCGCGTAAGCGGCCATTTTGGTTTCCGGGGGTAGCTGATTGTTCTTTACAGCAAAGCGGATTATTACTTGTACTGATCATCTTTTAAGCCTCATTATCATCAAAACAGATAAAGAAAGATGATTCCTTTCCCAACAACAGCCACCGTCCCGGATTCCTCGCCCGAGGGCGTATAACAATAGTCCAAGAAATTCCTATTGACAGATCGAACTTTACCTGCCGTGTGCCGGTACAGGGAAGCGATCCTTTATTAATCGTAGTGACACTAGATAAGCGTAAAGCTTCAGGCTGGACACGCGCCTGAAAGGGTGTTCTGTGCAGTTAGTCCCCGTATTTGGTACGTACGAAGACTACAGTAGTTGCTACCTAGGTCTAGGTAAGCAGAGGGTGTGTAAGTATAGATTGCAATCGCATATTGATTCCATAAATGTTTCAAAAAAATTCATGGATTGCTCTTAAAATCATAATCTTTGTTGACCACCTTTGATTTATGCAACTGCTCCAACATTTACAAGCTAAGTATCCGGTCGTATATGACCTACCCCGATTATGGGCTTACGTAGTAGGGGCCGGTGTATTTGCTGCCCTCTTTCTAATGATATTCCAGCCTTTTGGAACCAGGGAGTTTGTACATCCCTTTAAGTATTGGTTTTTAGGGGGGTATGGAGGTGTTATTAGTGTGGGTTTACTGGTATTTATGGTAGGTTTACCCCGATTAGTAAATGCGGATTGGGTAGAGCAACGATGGACTGTCGCTTGGCAGATCATTTGGCTGACCCTCAGTTTTTCGGTGATCATATTTGCCTGTTTTTGCTACAAACAGTGGTTTTTTGGGGAGATCATTTCAATCGGTGCTTTTCTTAGCTTCTTTCCGCTGGCGTTCTCTGT
>JBCDIO010000408.1:0-4551 GCA_038748815.1 Bacteroidota bacterium | reverse complement strand
CTTGGCTTTCCGCTTCGATCCGTTGAATACTGGCCTTTTTAAATTCATTGACAAGTGCCGCTGTGGAACGGCTTCTTACCCCAGCAGCCTTCGTACTATCCCCATATACAGGGCTATCCATAATTTCGGGAAATAGGGCATTGAGCTGCGCTTGGAATACACTGTCTGGAGCACTGTATAGATCTTCTTGCTGTTCGCGGACATCAATGAAATCAATCATCAAATTTGTGGGCTGATTAATACTGAGGAATTGATGGACAGCTGCCGGAATAATAAAGGCAAAGAGCAAATAGATACCAGACATTTTGAGGGTGTTTCCGACAATGGTCTGCCCATTGATTAGAATAAAATAATACAGGGCTGTCCAGAAGCTAAGGTACAGTAGGATTTGTAAGAATAACTGCCCAAAAGCCGGACTCGCTTTTTCCCATACATTCGTTAAACGGGCTCCATAAATCAGCAATGCGAACGAGACCCCGAGCAGGACGAGCAGATAAAAGCCCATTCTGAGTAAAATCCAGGTATTTTTCGCGGGCATCTGCACTTCAATAAGCGGTAGGAATCCTTGCTCCGCCTCGGTGCTTTTAAGATTATATAATAAGACCAGTAAAACGAGTGGTAATAAAAAAAGAAGGGCAAAGGAAAAATCTAAAGAGCCCGATTGCAATCGTTCGGGATTGGCGATTTCTTCCGCTAAATCCGCATCGTACGGACTCGCCCAAAAGGTGATTCGCTTGTAGAATCCGAATTGCTCACTTTGGCCAATACTGTAGACCATGGCCGGGGAAGGAGTCTTAAAGTGATGCGGATAGGACCACCAGATGGCCCAAAAGGGAACGCCATAATCAATCCAGGGACGATCCTCATCCTTTAGGTTTCCTAGCTGGTAGTGATCTTCCATGATTTTTTGGCGATCTTCCTCGGCTTTGGTGGTAATACGTTCTATCTCAGCCTGTTGCTTATGGTACAAATGCGCCCCATTATGCAAGCCGTATAAGCTAGCCACCACAAAAAGAAGAACTGCCAGTATTTTGAATGGACTGCGAATAAAATGCTTCCACTCCCACAAAAAAACGTTCAGATTTTTCATAGAATGCGCATTTTTTGAGCAGCTAAGAATAGGAGTACAATCGCCAGCGTAGCCCATCCTGCCAAGATGATCAGATCGAACAAATAACTTCCCAAGACGCTGGATATAGCAGTCGGCCGATAATCAAAATCATTTACGGACTTATAGAAGGCGTTATCGGCCTCCCAGTCCCAGTCGCCGGTTTTAGAACCCCCAAAAGCGTGTTCATCGTTAAGTCTTTTGATGAACACTCGACGGTAATTTTCCACCTGCACTAAAAATTCTTGGTGATGCAAATTATCGCTTCCCGCAAAACCCATACTCGCATTGCGCAGAGCGATGAAAGGATTGACTAAGCCGCCCAACTGGTAGCTTCTTTTTTGTTGTTCGAAGATCATACGGAGATTACCAAAATGCTTATCCCAAACCTGATTACCGTATTCTTCATCTTCCTGCATGACGATTCCATCAAAGTTAATCGGCAATTGCGATAAACTATCGACCCCGTATTCTTTGAGGATTGTTTCTTCGAGTTTTTGGGCCCGTTCGTCAGCGGGATTATGTCCGTCGAGTCCCTGGGAACGATCTTCTTTCATAGCCGCTTTGAAACGTTCCCGGCTGGGTAATTGATGCCAAGACTCTACGGAACTCATCAGTATATTGGGCAAGAAAATGGTCCAGAAGATCCAGGCACCTAACATGGTCGTTAGGGCCAGGTTGGCATTAGTCAAACGAGCGGAAAGGTAGATCGTGAGGGCCGTCAAAATGAAGTAGTACAAGCTGTATACTAGCAATAGTAAGGCCGCTCGATCTATAATGTCTCCCGTGATGCTTTCATAGTTTAGTGCAGATGAGGCTAAAATTGTAAGCAGCAGCAAACCAATTCCGTAGAGACTTACCGCTAGGGTTTTGGCAAAAAGGAGTTTAGAAGGCTTGGTGCCTTGGAGCAGCAGCAATTTTAGCCGGCCACTTAGTTTTTCCCCATGGATCGATTGGAAAGCCAAAAATAAAAGGAAGAGCGGAATGATGTACTGTAAAAGGAGTGCACTCTTGAGCTTCCCAAATTTGGAGATGGTCTTGTTTTGGGATGCTTCCGAATAAACAATCTCATTTTGCACATGCCCTTCTACGCGTAGTACTTTTCCCGTGATGTTGTTGACACCATCATCGAGACTGCTCAGTAGGGTGCTAGGCTTAAAGACATAGGTGCCGTAGTGAGCGGCTCCGTGCGGATTCATGGAATCAATACGTTCCCATTGCTCCCGCAAATGATCTTTGGCCTTGATGTATTGTTTGGTTTCTTCTTTGGATTGTAAATTCCCTAAGTAAATAGTCAGGAATAATAGCCCCAGAAAGCCTACACTTAAACCTAATAAAACCCGGTGACGGCTCAGAGATAGCCATTCATTTTGGATAATTGGCCACATAAGCAATCAGTTTTTCATGAAGTCTAGGTACAAGGTCTCCAGCTCATTCGCACTCACCGCACTGCTCTCGAGCGATTTGACCATTTTTCCCTGGTTTAGAATGCCGATCCGATCACAAACTTCCCGTACGCGGAAAATATCGTGGGAGGCCATCAAAATGGCAGCTCCTTCCGAAGCCATTTTCTTCAGAAGTTCCGAGAGTTCATTACTGGCCAAAGGGTCTAATCCACTTGCTGGTTCATCCAAGAGGTAAACGCTGGCTTTCTTGGCGTAGGCAATGGCGATACCCACTTTTTGTCGCATTCCTTTAGAATAATCGGAAACCCGTTTCGCGTGGGCTTCCGCTACTACTCCGCAGGTGGTGAGATATTCTTGCAACTCGCCTTTGGGGTAGCGGAGTCCAGCGAGTTTGCAGAAATAGTCGAGATTCTCCAAACCGGATAAGTAAGGGTACAGGTTAACATTCTCCGGAATATAGCCCACCAGTTGGCGTACTTCTGCTTGTTGCTTAAAGCAGTCCTTTTGGTCAATTTGTACAGTACCGGAGTCCGGCTGCAAAAAACCTAGTAGCAAGTTGATGGTGGTTGATTTGCCAGCTCCATTGGCTCCCAACAAGCCCACAATCTTACCTGCTTTGACATCTAAGTCTAAATTCTGAATAGCCGGGGTGCCCTTGAAAGACTTGCTGGCATTTTGAATGGAAATCATGGCTTACTCCAATTTGTTTATTGCAACTAAGTTGCAAATATATCAAAACAATCAGTGTGCTCGGAGTAAAAAAGATTCCCATTTGGTTGGTTGGGCTATTCCCTGCATGGGGTTATCATTTCCAATTCGCTTTGGGGTACTTCTTGTGGAGTCTTTCCTTCAGTTTTTTACGGGCGTGAAAAATCCGGCTTTTGACCGTTCCCAAAGGCTCTCCAAAATGATCGGCAATCTCGTGATACTTGTATCCTTGGTAGTGTAGTAAAAAGGGCTCGGTAAATTTATCCGGTACCTCTTCCATGGCCGCTTGAATTTCTTCTAAGCGAAGGGTACTGATACCATGATTAAAGACTGGACGATCATCTGCGTAGATATTGAGTAGCGTATCGAATTTTTCAATGGTCTTTGGGCGGTGCTTCTTCGCCCTAAATTTATTGATAAAGGTGTTGCGCATGATGACGCGCATCCATCCCAAAAAGTTGGTGCCTTTTTTGAATCGTTCCCGATTTCGGTAGGCTTTTAGTGCGGTATCCTGTAGAAGGTCTTCCGCATCAATCTGATTCTTGGTTAATCGATACGCAAAGTGAATAAGCTTTTCCTGATATTGTTTGTAGGTAGAATTGAATTCTGCCTCAAGCATATGTTTAAAATTTTTTGTTCAAATGTGACTTATGTCCGGCTAGAACGTCTCTACAGTGCATGTGTTCGGAAAGGTTAATTAATTGGTTGTCAGATTTTTAAAACCGAACATGGGCTTAGTTGATCCGTTTTACAGCGGTACAGAATATTTCTGTATGATTCAACCCGAAAAATGAGTAGACATGAAAAACACAGCAAATATGTTATTACTCCTGGCTTTAATTTCTTTAGTCACCTATTCGTTTACCAAGTGGAAAGGAGAGACTGGAGATGCCAAATCGGACTTGGAAGGCATTGTGGAAGCTCCCGAAATGACCGACCAGGAAATGATAGAGCTTAGTTATGCCTTAGAAGACATGGCGCAACACATTATTACGCAGATCAATGATTTACAACTGCTTTCGGAGCAGTCCGATAAGCATCTGCAACGGGCCTACACAAAACAAATCAAGGTACTGCAGACCTTAGAACAAAAAGTGCAACATGCTCGAGGCCTGAACAATGCCGATCTTGGCCAGCAAATGGTTTCACTACACGAAGAAGTATACAATCAACTAGGTAAGGTGGAACGCCGTACCGAATATCTGGTGAGTCGTTAATCGATCGCCGTATTATGAGAAAACGCGGGCTATACCCAAAGCGAAGTGGTTTGGGAAAGTTAACGCGAAGCACATGCGCTTGTCAACAAGGCGCAAAAAGTAGGAGAAGCCT
>JBCDIO010000407.1:0-4561 GCA_038748815.1 Bacteroidota bacterium | reverse complement strand
TCGTGCAGGGTGTTCCAAGATTGACAAGAGGGGCACTGACCCAGCCATTTCGGCGTTGAGTAACCACAGTTGCTACAAATGAAAGCCTTTTTAATCTTCGCCAATGAAATTTTTGTTTGCGGTACCCTTTTACCATGTACCTGGATGAGATCCGCAAGATACTACATATATAAGACCTTCTTTAGGAACGGAAATGATCGGATGCAGCAGATTTCGAAAAAAATTTATCCGAAATATAATCTTTGTAAAACCATTCCGTTATTTAAGTGTCTACTATTGTAATACAGTTACTTTCACTTTAAGCTCACCCTTTGATGATTTCTAGCAGTTTGACTAGGGGTCAAAAAATAAATCAAAAAGCTGTTTTCCTAACTTTTTTTTGGTATTTTTACTTCCAGTTGTTGATCCAGCTGAAACATTTCTTGGAAATTTATGATCAAATTTCTTAGATTGTGACCATAAGAAAAAAAGAACGTCATAAGTGTGATTGATTATTGAGGAGAGAGATGTTCATAGAACCAAAAGTGGTTCTCAAAAAGCGTTTAAGAACTTTATATATGTAGATTGTTTTCATTTGGTTTTTTGGGGTTATACAGGGTGCTACGTTTTTACGTACGTGCCCTGTTTTTATTTTGAGCCTTTTCTAATACCTCAGCTACTCTAAATAAGGTTCCTTAGTCATTGAATTGGGAACCAAATCAGCCTCTAATCCGTTTCCAATCCCGTATCTTCGCGCCTGCGAAACTTTTTTAGCACTTACTCAGGAGAATAATGAGCACTAAATCCAAACATTTAGTCACTTCAGCCTTGCCATACGCTAATGGCCCTTTACACCTTGGGCATTTAGCAGGGGCATATTTACCGGCTGATATTTACGTTCGTTACCAGCGTCTGCTGGGAAGCGATATTGTTTTTGTCTGTGGTTCGGACGAGCACGGTGCTGCTATTACAATGAGGGCTAAGAAAGAAGGTATCTCCCCACAATCAATCATCGATAAATACCATACACTAAACAAAGATACCTTCCAGCGCCTAGGTATATCCTTTGATTATTATCACCGGACCAGCGATGCCCTCCACTACGAGACGGCACAAGATTTCTTCAAAACGCTTCACGAGAAAGGAGGTGAATTCGAAACACGTACCTCCGAACAATACTTCGACGAAGAAGCCGAATTATTCCTGGCGGACCGGTACATCATTGGAACTTGCCCCAAATGCGCACACGAAGAAGCCTATGGAGATCAATGTGAGAATTGTGGTTCCGCCTTATCCCCTACGGATCTAATTCGACCCCGATCCACGGTCAGTGGTAACACCCCAATTCTGAGAGAAACCACCCATTGGTTTTTCAAACTCGACAAGCATCAGGATTGGCTACGGGCCTGGATCGACGAAGGTACCGTTAACGGAGAGCATCACCACGAGACGAAACCTTGGCGAAAGCACGTCGTTGGGCAATGCTTGTCCTGGCTAGATGGAGGCTTACACCCCCGTGCTATTACTCGGGATTTAGATTGGGGTATTCCCGTTCCATTGGAAGAAGCTGCGGGCAAAGTATTGTACGTTTGGTTTGATGCCCCCATTGGTTACATCTCCGCCACCAAGGCCTGGGCCGAAGAGAACGGAAAAAACTGGGAAGATTACTGGAAAGGGGACGATGTTGAACTCGTTCACTTTATCGGAAAAGATAATATCGTTTTTCATTGTATCGTATTCCCGGCTATGCTGAAAGCACACGGAGACTATGCCCTGCCGGTTAATGTCCCCGCAAATCAATTCTTAAACTTCGAGGGAAAGAAATTTTCCAAGTCGCGTGGCTGGGGTATTGAGCAACACGAATACTTGGACGCATTTAAGGATTTCCCCAACAAAGAAGATGCTCTACGGTACGCTTTGTTACGGAACTTACCAGAGAATAAAGACAGTGATTTCAAATGGGATGAGTTTGTAGAATACCATGATAAAGAACTCGCTGATAACCTGGGAAATTTCCTGAACCGAGTGGTTGTTCTGACGAATAAATACTTTAGTGGGAAAGCACCGGAAGTGGCCTTTAACCCCGCAGAATTCGCCACTGTTCAATCACTGATCCAGCGATTCGATGATGAGATTAAAGCCTTTAATTTTAAGAATGCCGTACAAGTATTCTTAGAATTGTCCACTTACGGTAATACGTACTTCCAAGAGCAGGCTCCATGGAAACTATACAAGGCCAATCCTGATGATCCGCAAATTGCGGTGGCTATGTTCCACGTGCTGCAGGTGGCTACGATATTGAGTATTCTGGCGGAACCATTTATTCCTTTTACCGCCCAGCGGATTCGCGCCTTGTTAAACCTACCCGCCTTGCAACCAGGTGATGTAAGCAACCTACATCAACACATTGCCGATGGGATAGCCCCACTAAAAGCAGGCCATCAAATCGGGGAGCCACAAATTCTTTTTGCCAAGATTCACGACCGAAAAGATACTAGCCGCTTGGACATTATCAATGCTCAGAAGGAAAAGCTACAAGCTATTTTGGACAACGAGGCCGAACAACAACGCCCAGACCTAAAGCCCGAGATCCGATTCGATGATTTCACAAAATTGGATATCCGGACCGGCATGATCACCGAAGCAGAAAAGGTAGCAAAAGCCAAAAAGCTCCTCAAACTGACGGTAGACCTTGGCTTTGAGAAACGCACGGTAGTCTCTGGAATTGCCGAATTTTACCAACCGGAGGAAGTACTTGGCCAATCCGTACTTTTACTCGTAAATCTGGCACCTCGCAAGATTCGGGGTGTTGAATCTCAAGGTATGATCTTAATGGCTGAAAATGCGAAAGGAGAATTAGCCTTCGCCCAAGTTCCCCCGGGATGGCCTAATGGATTTACCGTTCGCTAACCAGTTATATCATGAGCCAGACCCTCCGACTGATCACAATGGGGATACTCCTTCTATGCCTAGCCGGAGTTGGTTGGCGTATGTACGTCCTTAGCCAGAATGAATTACTTTGGGGGCATTTGCCTTTAGCGTTATTTGGCAGTGCTTGGTTGATTCATGGCTTAGCTTGGTTTCCTTCCAGTGGACAACCAAGATGGATGCATCCGGCTATACTTGGTTTGTCGAGTAGTCTTTTATTAGCCTCAGCCTTTCCACCCGTGGGGTTTATTCCCGGTATTTTCTTAGGCTTTGTTCCATTGTTTCTCATTGTAGACGAGGCGAGATCCGGTCGCGAGGTTTTCCGCTGGTCTTTTTTCGCTCTTTTCGGTTGGAACGTCTTAACCACCTTCTGGGTAGCAAATGCCAACTTGGGGGCAGGTACGGTCGCCATGGGACTTAACAGTCTCTTCATGGCCGGCATCCTCTGGTTATATTACCAAATCAGAATGCGTTTTGATGGTCTAGGAACGCTCGTTTTGATTCCTCTTTGGTTAGCCTTTGAGTATCTACACTTTCAATGGGAACTCAATTGGCCTTGGCTTACGCTGGGAAATGCCTTTAGCGCCTTGCCTAGCATTGTCCAATGGTATGAGTTTACCGGGGCTTTAGGGGGGAGTTTATGGGCCTTATTGGTCAATGCTTTAGTATTTCAGGCCATAAAAAACCCTAGTTTGGTTCGACCGTTGACTGCCCAGATAGTGCTTCTATTAGCGATCCCCATCATTGGATCTCTGCTAAGCAGCCCATCTTTACCAAGAGTAGACCAAGATGCAGCGCTAGATATTTTGCTTGTCCAACCCAATTTCGAGCCCCACTACGAGCAGAATCAAGTGAACCAGCAACTGCAAGCAAAACGCATGGCCGATTTGATTCGACCCGAATTAGACGAGTCTTTGGACTATGTGGTTTTACCAGAGACCGTCCTGGGGGGAATGTCCTTAAAGCAAATCGGATCGGATCGCTATACTCGTCAACTCCAGGCTTTACAAGATTCCTTCCCCAAGGTGCGTTTTCTCATTGGCCTGGCGACCCATCGATTCTTAACGGACGACGAAGCTCCTACCCCATTTACTCGAACCCTTATAACCAAGAAACAGGACACGCTACGCTACGAACGATACAACGCAGCCGTACAACTAAGCCCTGCACAGAAAGAGGAAGTCGGTTTGTACAAAAAATCAAGACTAGTTCCCGGAGCCGAGTTTTTCCCATTTCGGACCTTCCTTTCTTTTTTAGAGCCCATTGTAGATCAGATGGGAGGATCTGTGAGTGGCCTGGGAACCCAAGCCGAAAGAAGTGTATTTTCTTCGGTAGATGGAGCTAAGATCGCTCCAATCATTTGCTATGAGTCCGTTTTTGGTGCATTTGTGGGTCAGTATCTAGCAAAAGAGGCCCAAGTACTCGTTATTATGACCAATGACGGTTGGTGGGATCTTACAGCCGGCCATAAACAGCATGCTGCTTACGCCCGCTTAAGAGCCATTGAAACAAGAAGATGGGTTGTTCGGGCTGCGAATACCGGGATCAGTTCTGTAATCAACGCAACAGGACAAGAATTAGCAAGAACCCAATACGGTAAGACCACTGTACTAAGAGCGCAAATTCCGCTAATGGAAGGACGTACTTTTTATAG
>JBCDIO010000406.1:0-4568 GCA_038748815.1 Bacteroidota bacterium | reverse complement strand
GGCCAATTCCCGTAGCTACCGATAATTGCCAAAAAACCCCCTCTTCACAATTATCGTCCACTATAATATCAGTAGGACAACCAAGAATAGTTGGAGCCTCACTATCGGATACAATTACTTTCTGCGAACAGGTAGTGATGTTTCCAAAGGCATCGGAAACCGTCCATACCACTACGTTTGATCCCAAAGGAAGAGGATAAACGGCATCGTTAGAAATGGAAGTGATCCCACAATTATCGTAGGCATTGGGAGGGGTGAGTATTGTCCACGAAACACAGTCGTTACCTGTGGCTTCGAAGTAAACGTGTGTAGCACACTCTAGTACTGGAGCGTCATGATCTTCGATCAAAACACCCTGCGTGCAGGTCACTTCGGTTCCACATTCGTCCGTTACGGTCCAAGTAATGGTTGTCCAGCCCAATGGAAAAATGGCTGGTGCATCGTTTGTTATGGTCAAGTTTCCACAGCCTTCGTCCAAAATAAAAGGCTCCTCTAGATTCAGGCCTTCAGCTGGCATGGAGCATGCTTCCGGTTCATTGCAGGTGTTGATGTCGGCCCGGCAGGCAATATCCAGGTTAGAAGCGTGTAGTGAGTTAGGTGTTTGTCCCAGGAAAATCAAAACGATTAGAAGAACATTCCTCATAAACGAGGGAATCGTCCATTTTCCTTTCGCGGGGGTACAAGTATTCATGTTTTTGTTTTTTTGAGAAAATGGTTTGTTTAAAAAATTGTATGGGCATAAATCGCCTGTCCGTGCTGCGTGCATACGGAAAAGCAATAGGGTTTTTGCAAAACGGTACTGCTTACCAGAGGGTACTCTGGGAACCAAAAATTTTTATGCTTAGCGGAAAAGATTGTTAAGTTGGCAGAGATAACCAACCAAACATGTGGGCTTTTAAAACCAATAATCTCGGAATAGGGAATAGCTTCCTAAGAATATAGGAAGGTAAAAGAAGGTAGTGTTGTTGTGTAGTATTATTCTCAGTAAACAGAGCCACCTTATAGCGTGGCTTCGATTGATCGTGGGAACAACAGTTCCCTTTCGACAGGGACGAATTTGGGTTAAATAAATAAGAAATCCAACTAGATGAACCGGATTGTTCGGTCAGATGGTTAAGATGTCATTACATCGTCAGCCAACTGACCAAACCTACTCTGTATTTTAGGCACTGAAGGACCATAAGCTATCAACAAAGTATTTACGGTCGTCTAAATAATGTTGTTGAATCTGGAATCCGGCTTTTTGGGCTAGCTTCTCGACTTCGATCAAACTGTATTTTTGGGAAAGCTCTACCTGAATCGTTTCCCAGGCTTGGAATTCAAAAGAACAAGCCAAGGCACCTACATGCACCGTTTGCTGGCTAGTACTTACCAAGAAGCTTTTGGTAGCACCACTGTAGGGATTGTACGTTTCCCAATGCTTAAACTGCTCGACCTTAAAATCGGCGTCTAGCTCCCGGTTTATTCGGTGTAATAGATTGAGATTAAAGGCGGCCGTAATACCGGCGGGATCATTATAGGCTTCGAGTATAATACGAGGGTCTTTCTTAAGATCAATGCCGATTAAGAGCTTATCTTGTGGGTTCATACAGGCCCGCAGACGTTGCAAAAAGTCGGTTGCTTGCCCGGTGGATAGATTCCCGATATTGGAACCTAGAAATAGAATTAACTTAGGGCGATCCTGCATACCCCGGATACGTTCAAGCACCGCGAAGTACTCGCCTTGTAAGGGGGCACAAGGTAAATCTGGAAGTTCCCTTTCCAGCCTTGCTTCTAGCTCATCTAAAGCGTGCTGAGAAATATCAATTGGGCGATAAATGAAGTTCACCTTTTGTGCCAAGGCTTCCTCTAGTAGTACTTGCGTTTTTGTTCCGTCTCCGGCCCCCAATTCAATGAGGTCAAATCCTTCTTTGGGCATGGACTGAATCCACGCTGCTGCTGATTGCTGAAAGATCTGCAGTTCGCAGCGAGTAAGGTAATATTCTGGCATAGCCATAATTTCCTGAAAGAGCTTATCTCCTCGTTCGTCGTAGAAGAAGCGAGACGATAATCGTTTTGGGGCGGTGGATAGACCTGTTTTGACATCTAAGGCTAAAGCAGATAGAGTTCCGACATTGGAGTTATCCATAAAATTTTAGGTTGTAAGCGTTGATTATTTGGCAAGGCGAATTCCCGTAAACTGCCATTGTTTGTCAGGGTGGAAAAAGTTGCGATAGGTAGCCCGTACGTGATCTTTCGGCGTGGCGCAGGAACCTCCGCGTAACACCATTTGGTTGATCATGAACTTACCGTTGTACTCGCCCAGTGCTCCTCCAAATCGGGGGTATCCGGGGTACGGTAGATAGGCACTGCTGGTCCATTCCCAAGCATGGCCCAGAAATTGCTCATCGTTTTGTGCGGGACCTGGGTGGTAGAGGGGGTCTTCCAAAAATACGCCACTTTTTCCAGGGTAGAGGCCGGCTCTTTTTTGGGCGGCAACTTCCCATTCAAATTCAGTCGGTAAGCGTAAGCCTTTCCAGCGAGCGTAAGCATCCGCTTCGTAGTAACTGATATGCGTTACGGGGAGGTCTTTTTGCAAGGGGTGTAAGCCATGCAGGGTATATTCCATCCATTCTCCCTCGTGCTTTATCCAATACAATGGTCCTGGGGCTTCGAGCTGTTTGACCCATTCGTAGCCTTCCATTTGCCAGAATTGGTGGCTTTGGTAGGCACCGGCTTCCACAAACTCCAAAAACTCACCATTCGTAACCAGTCGGTTTTGAATAGAGAAAGGGGCAAGAAATACTTGGTGCTTACCAAGCTCGTTATCCCAACAAAAACCTTCTTCCCCGTAACCAATTTCGTAAAGCCCTTCTTGGAAATCGATCCATTCGGCGGGGGCGGAGGGTTGTGTTTCTGGTAAGTTAGTTCCGTAGTTGGGGAAAAGAGGATTATGTCCCAGAATGTATTTGATATCGGTTACCAGCAATTCTTGGTGTTGCTGCTCGTGTTGCAGACCAACTTCAAAGGTGAGCAAAAGAGACTCGTTCAAGGAGGGGGATCCTTTCATGAACTGCTGCATAGCCAGATCAACATGATTCCGGTAGTCCATAATAGTCTGAACGGTGGGTCGACTCATATTACCTCGATTCGACCGGTTGATGCGAGGCCCCTGGCTTTCGTAATAGCTATTAAAGAACCAATTGAGCCGTAAATCAAACGGCTTATAGTCTTTTAGCTGAGGAATAAGAATGAAATTTTCGAAAAACCAAGTGGTGTGACCAAGGTGCCATTTCGGCGGACTGACATCAATATCTGGCTGAATGCAGTAATCCTCCGTTTCGAGAGGTTGGCAGATGTGCAGACTTTGTTTGCGAATAGCGATGTAACGCTGCAAAAGCTGTTCCTGATGCTGAACAGATTGGGTAAGAACCATTTTAAAGGAGTTTCAAGCAGGGAGCCTTAAAGCACTTTATGCTATCCCTGCATTTTTAATCAAGTTCACTTGCACACCGTTACAGAAATAAAACAACAAGATAAAACAATTGGTTTGATCCCGCCAATAAAAAAGGGAACCTAGCCCTAGGTTCCCGTATCTGTTGAAGAAAAAACTCGTAAGTTCACACAATTAGAGGCTTGTCCCCAAGCTTCTACTTTAAAGTGTGTGATTATGGCCAAATGGTTGTATGACCTCTGATATTTTTTACCAGTTGAACGTATAGATATTTCCGTTTACAGTCACTGTAACGGTGCCGTTGGGACTAAGTACGTAGGTTCCTTCTATATTGTAGGAGGCTCCGGTACTGGTTGAGCCCATGAGATCAAAGGTTCCATCCCCCGAGACTACCTCCCAAGAAAATTTCTGGATCAGTAGCTGATGGAGAGATAGGTTGATCAGGTAATTGAATGTATTTTGGTCCCCTACTTTGGAGGCTTGTACTCCGGATCGTGTATATACCCCTGAAATATCCAAGTTAGGGCCAGATAAAAGATTGTTTATCTCAAAACCACTTACTGCGGTATCCTCCCCCGTAAAACGCGTTGTTTCAAATGAACCTTCGCCCGTGCGATTAAAGTCCATATTGGTTGGGAGGTTTAGACTATTACAGTAAATGGTCCATTCCCATTCCGTTGTGTAGCTAGCCTGAATATTTGGACGATCAACGGTGAAAGAGGCGATGCTGTCAAAAGTTAGACCACAGGGTGATTCTCCAGTTTTCTCGATATATTGTTCAGAATGCTCCGCTGCCTCGATGGCTTCTTGGGTAAGTCCACTGGCCTGGGAGCTAAAAGCAACTTCCAAAAGCTCGACCACTTCTTCTTCGGTGGGCTCCTGGATTACAAGATCCGGATCGGATTCAATGATCTCTTCTTTTTGGCAGGAAGTAAAGAATACGCAACTTCCTAATAAAAGGGTGGCGATCCACCAAGTCTGCTGTTTCATGATCATGTTTTTTTGTGATTGATACCCCAAAGCAAAGGATCAAATTAGGAAGTCAGAAGTATATTCAATGAACTGTTTCGCTTTTTCAATGAACCGATTAGAGCGGTGATATTGAAGAATAGATACCATTGGTAGAGGCTAGTGG
>JBCDIO010000405.1:0-4569 GCA_038748815.1 Bacteroidota bacterium | reverse complement strand
TTATTTTTTTTGCGTGTTTTTTGATTAAATGGGGGTATTTTCAAGGTTTTGTTTTTTTTCTTAGGTACACCTCAAATGTACTTCCCGTTCCGACTGCCGTGGTATGGCGAAGTCCGCATAAGGCTGTTTATTTTTTTTGTAAAAAACTGATAATAAGCCATTTGTATAAATTGAGTGGCCTTTGCATTAGATAAAATGCACAGAAAGCTTCTATTACAGCGGCTCTAAATCATCCCACTGCTAGCTAGTTTCTTACTTTTTGCTTATTGAGAAATTGACTGAAAATAGGATTTTTAAAATCCGCCTGCGAGATTTAAGAACGCTCGTAGGCGGATGCCAAGCCCTTTTTCTATTGCTTAGCCCGATTAGTAAACCGTTAGCGGCAGTACTTGAGGCCATCCCGTATCCGTCGTAATATGCACGTAGTATAAGCCCGTTGAAAGATCCAGTTCTGCCACCGGAATGGAAAGGCTTGCCTCCGCATCTACCATAATCGGCTGACCCCAGACTTGTGAACCTTGGCTATTGAAAAGCCGAACTTCTACCCTACTTGAACGCTTCGAGCGTAGAGTCAGCAAACTGGAAGCCGTAGCTGGATTGGGAACTAAAGTAGCTTTTAGCTGCTCTGAGTCTTCCTCGGCTTCAGAAGTGGTGTAGGACCACGCTGGAGTATTGAGTAAACCCCGATTTTCTTCCTCTAGCGTACCCATGCCAGTAGCCTGTACGGTACTCTGTCCCGGAGGATTCTGACTCAAAACTACAATCTGTGGAACGGCGGAAGCTGTAATACTTAGCACTCCCCCCGTATTACTTGGAGTTGAGAGCACATCGGGAGTAGATTGGTTACCACTTAGGCCATAGGCCGCCGCCGCATGGTAACTCGTCGTCCAGGCAAAGGTGGAAGTACTCGCGTCATCTCCATCGATGGGTTTCCAAACAATGAGATGAGTCGCCTGTCCAGTACTATCTCCATAGAGATAAGCATAGGTATCTGAGTCTTCGGCCACTACTTCTAGGAAGTACTTATCGCCAACCAGAGATACTAAGCCCTCCAAAGCGTGGAATCCTTTTTTCAATTGGAAATTACTGGCCGCCGAGCCAGTAAGTCCCGAACGGCTCCAAAGGGTAGAACCTTGATCGGTGTTTCCGTAGAAATACCAAGTGGCTCGCTTCATTCCTAAGCGTTGGGCAAAGAGTGCTCCACGCACGGCATATAGAGCCCCTGCAGCTTCACTTACGCACTCACTATGCGTACAAGACTGGCCGCCACCATTAGTATCCCAACCCCATTCAGTCAAATAAATGGGCATGTCGGGTAAGTTGGTGTCCCGAAACCGGATGGCATTAAACATACCGCGCATTTCTGAATTCCAGGCCTCGGGGTGTACACCAATACGGTCTCCATATTCATTCGTCGCAAAGCTATACTGGTGTACGTTGATTCCATCAATGAGATTGCCTTCAACTTCAAATACTTTATTACCGATGTAATTGATGTTGTCAACCTCTAAATCAGAAGAAGGGTCCGTAGCTTGTAGAGCGCACGGTAGAATTTGTATAGTAGAGTCGGCGGCTCGAATTCCTGTGGCCATCCCTTGTAAAATATCTCGGTATAAGGTAGGCTCGTAATCCCAGGGCTCGTTGCCAATTTCAATCGCGTCGACAAAACCATTCCCCTGTTGCGATCCAAAATAAGCTGCATAGTTATAGCCATAGTTATAAGCGGACTGATACGGACTATCCCAAGCCGAAGGATCCATTTTATCGAACTGAATGGAATTAAATAAAATCATACCGGTGTCGATTACCGGTTGGTATTCTCGATTCCAATCGAGCCACCAAAGAGCCTGTGTTCCTTGTCCGTTTTCCATGGCTTGATAGTCGACGATCGTATCGGGGTCGCTTACATCCCAGTCCATATTATGGTAATACCGAGCGTATGAGCTATGGCTTTGGTGGAGCGAAACGCCTTCTCCATCACCCAGGAGGTCAGAATATTGATTGTGGCCCCAACCCCAAATGGTATTGATTCCGAGCAGCTCTCTGACGCTTACCGAGCTTGCTGAGGCGGTGGGTGCTTCCCCAAACTTACCGTGTTCGTCGTACACATCGATTTCCCATAGACTGGCCTTTTTGTAGTCTTGTAGGGGCATCGTATATTCCACCCGAACGTACTGAGCGGAGATCGTTGGATCGACTTGCGTTGAAACTACCCCAAGGGCGTCCGGAATTAAATCCTTTAGATGGACCCAGCTTTGACCATCCGTACTGTAGTACAAGGCAATCGTCTCTACGTGATCATTGGCAGATCGGTGTCTAGTTATAATCGTGCCGATTTCCTTAGCCACCCCAAAATCAACATCCACCCATTCTTTGGGAAGTTGGGTGATGCCCGCTAATTCGAATAAGTCAAACCCTTGGGTAGATACTACGGAGATTCGCCAAACACTATCGCTGGGCATCGTGTATTTCTGGAAAGAATAGTTATTGGAGGTCGAATAGGTACCGAGTAGCGTGGAGTCACTACTACTCTGCCAGCCATAGATTTTCAGGTCAGCATCGGCCCGCGCTTTGAGGTTGATAAATTCTACAGACTCACCTTGACTAAAATCTAAGGCAATCCAGGCATTGCCTCCAACCACTGCAACGCCTGCTGCACTTCCACCGTTGAGATCGGTGATCGCCGAAAAATTGGATGCGCTTGACGTAGATCCAATACTTCCCGCTAAATTATGGAAGTTATTCTGGTCGGCGCGGGTGTAATAGTTGTTTGGGAATGGCGATTCACTAAGCCACTGAGTATTTTCATCTTTGTCACGTGCGTCTTCTAGCGTTTGATCAAAGGTCGATGAGGCCGTTAGAATGGCACTGTCTACGTACGATGGTATCACTCCCGCTAACGAATCCCAAGAACTACTAGGATTACCACCGCCGCTAGAACTACCCCCTCCACCACTTGGTGTACTGGGACTAAATACATCGATCTCCCACCAGTACACCTTCTTGTAGTCCGTTATAAACAGAGTGTGTTCAAAACGCAGGTATCGAGCCTGGGTTCCGGTAGGTAAGTAGGTAGTCAGCGTGTCAGAAGAGCCTTCGTCCAGGGTGGTCAGAATAGTCCAAACCTGTCCATCCATACTACTCTTGATAACCGAAGCCGAAGCTGAATTAGTACCAGGCCAGTGTTTCCCGTGAATGGAGCCAATATCTTCAATCGCCCCTAGGTCAATCTCTACATACTCCTGAGGAGGATTGGCCATTCCCGAGAATTCGAAAATTTGAAAAAAACCAATTGCCTGTATACTAACCCGATCCACATTAGGGCCAGTGTGTAAGTAACGCTTAAGCTGGTAATTATTGCTGGTGGTATATACACCTAATAAGGTAGAATCGCCATTGTGGTGCGCGTAGACAGAAATGTCCACATTGGTTTTGGCTTTTAGACTTACTAAGGCCAACTCTTGACCACTTGGGTAATCTAAAGCAAACCAAGCTTTTCCGTTGCTAAGTGGAATGTTACCTAATAGACCCAATTGCCCGTCGGTCAAACGGGTAAATGGACCAGCACCTGATCCACTTCCAATGGAGTCTGCTTGGTGGAGAAAGAGATTCTGTTCAGAGCTAGTAATGTAATTACTAGGTAATGGATTTGTAGAAACCCATTGGCTTGTATAATCACCATCGGTTACTTTATCTAGGGTATTAGACAATACCGAAGAGGCATAAATGGTGGCTGAGTCTAGAAGAGAACTCTGCGCGCACACCTTGGCCGGACCTAATCCAAAGAAGATTAAGCAGGCCCCAATAAATATTCGTTTCATGAGGGGTTAATCATTACGGGGGGTAATGAGTAAATAGTTCCGTAAAAGACCCAGAAATAGTAAGAAAGGGTATTTGGGCTAAACAATATTATATATAAATAGAATGATAATCCACTTAATGCTCATTATCTGACTTTAATACATGGTCAAATAATGATATAACTTAATGCTAGTGAGTGGTTTGGGAGCGTTTGGAAGGTTGATCAAAATATTTTACAGATATGAATAAATTGCAATACGACGGGTGGCTGACATTGATGAATCCCATCTAGGGTTTAATATTTCGTATCTTTCGATAGCAAAAATAGGTCAACAAAAAGGCCCCCCGAAAAGGTTAGAAATTTAGGTTACAAAGTATGGAGGGGCTTTTTAAAGTTGAAAAATACTCATATGTAGGTATTTCAGGCCTGGACAAAGCCCGTATTTTTGCAAGTGCGAGTTTCTTACCTATAAAGGAACGAGCTCGTATGATTCTTTTCGGCCGTAGAAGCCGTCGGAGACTACACGTGAAACACAGATTATAGTCCTTGAAACCGGTTTACAAAAGAAAGAAAAGTGCGTACTTTTCTGTATCTCATCGTGCATGCCACCTTTGGGTGTTTGCTATACTTACCTGTTTACTCGTTTTCCCGGACCATTCAGATTAGAGGAACGCAGCTCTGTGCTAAGGGCTGAGAACGACAAAAAAGATCGGAGGCGATACCTTTTTCTCCCCATTGCGTCTTAAGGATGTCCCTTGAATTCAGGT